>JAERMP010000084.1 GCA_016844515.1 Thermoleophilia bacterium
AGCCCGGCGAGATCAAGTACCTTTCGATTGGTTGTGTCTCAGGTCTGCATGACTATCGAGCTAGTGGCACAATGACCACCTGGTTGCCACGGTGGTGGTTTTTCGTAAAGCCGGGAACCACAAGGACGGTAGGGACCTATCACGGCGCTGTCCATGATGTAGCGTGCTAATGTATCGGCTCACAATCCTCTCCCCGAAGTGCTGTTGGAAGATCGCATCAGGGATGGCGACGATCATTGGAGTGATCGCTCTGAGCGGTTGCAGATCACCCTCAAGCGGAGACACCTCAATTCCAATATTTGGGGATGCACCGACTATTGCGTGGCCCACTGATATCTACTGTCCCATAACGCAGACTAGGATGACATGCTCTGAGGCGACGCCACCGAGCGGCGAGACAAATCACTTTACAATCGGAGCGACGTACAACTACAAGAGCGTTGGCCTTCCGTTCGGTGTGACAAAGATCAGTACGGGACCCGAACGACCAACGATAGTGTGCGAGCCACCGAGAGTAGCTCTTCTAGCGTGCATTGCACTCCCTAGTCGGCGCTTCTTTGAGGGAGAAGCGGCAATCTATTTTGAGGCTGAGAGCCCTTCCGGATAAGAGTCTAGGTAACAACTCGACGGGCGGGCGGAGTTCTCCCTATATCGGAAGGGTATGAGGGGGTGCGCAACCGGGGATGCTTCTACAAACGTCAAGTCCTCTGAGTAGGAGGGGTCAGGTCTTGCATTAGGACCGGGGTCAGGTCTTCCATGATTCCACCTGTCAGGCACGCGATCCGGCACCGAGTTCGGCTAGGGGGCGGCCGACCACCCGCTGCGAGACGCCCGTCTGATTGAGGTGCTTCGTAATCCCCCCGAGTCAGAACGGGAAGCCGGTAGGACCGGGGTCAGGTCTTCCATGTTCCACCCCCTAGGACCGGGGTCCGCGACGACAAGGGTGGCGAGGTCGCGGTAGCCGATGATCTTCCGAAACTGCCGTTCGGCTTCGAGCATGCCGGCGGCGGTCCAGCGCAGCGCCATCTCGCCTGAGGACCAGTGGGAACGGGGATGCTTCTATAAGCGTCAAGTCCTGGGCATCGCCTCCAGCCTGCGAAAGAGCGAGCGCGCGAGGTAGCGCTTGAGGCAGCGCACCGCCTCCCGCCCGCTCTTGCCCTCGCTGACGCGGCGGGCGATGTAGGTCTT
This sequence comes from Thermoleophilia bacterium, assembly GCA_016844515.1. The sequence goes on from JAERMP010000084.1 coordinate 1,189, forward strand.
CGTCTCGCGGTCGACTCGGCGCCGACAGAGGACGATCGTGTGCAACGCACGATTCAGACGCCGATCGCCGCCGCGATCGAGATGGTAGCGGACGGTCTTCCCGGAGCTCGCCGGGATGGGCGCAGCCCCGGCGAGATGGGCGAAAGCCGCCTCCGAGCGCAGCTGTCCGGGCTCGGACCAGGCGACGAGCAGCGCCGCCGCGGAGATGGGCCCGACCCCGCGGCGGGCGAGGAGCGCGGGAGCGAGCGTCTCGATGCGGCGCACGAGCTCGCGTTCGAGCGTCTCCGACTCGGCGCGCAGCTGACGCACCCGCACGGCGAGCGAGCGCAGGGCGAGCGCGCAGGCGGCGCGTTCCGAGTCTGAGCGGCCGGGGCGCAAGCGGGCGCAGGAGCAGATGAGGGTGGCCTCGCTTCGTCCCTCGAGGCGCTCGCGCAGCTCCGCCGGGGAGGTGACGACGAGCGCGCGCAGCTCGTTCAAGGCCGCCGTGCAGGCTCTGACCGAGCCCTCCCGAGTCGAGAGCAAAGCCGCCTGCGTCTCGGAGCCTAGACGCAGCCGCGCTCCCGCCGAGCCCGAGAGCACCTGCCGGGCGGCCCGCTCGGCGTCGAGTAGGGCCGGGGTCAGGTCTTCCATGTTCCACCAACAGAGCCGGTCGGGCCGCGTAAGGTCTCCCATGTTCCACAGCCGATGACCGCAGGCCGGGTAGGGGGAGGTTGTCCCGTAGCTCGTAGAACTTCGTAGGCGGCGGTCCCTCCGTCCCGTCCGCTCTGCTTGGGAGCGTGCTCTGCTTGGGAGCGTGATGGGTGCTCCGCAAGATCGAAAGGAGTCAACGGATTGAAGTACTCTTTCGAGGCAAGAGAGATTGAGCATTTCAGCAAGTCCACTCGTTGGCCACGCTGCCTGGGATGAGTTCGGCCTCGGATAGCGCTGAGGCCTCAAGCCGTTTGCCGAACTCCGCTGTGCGTTGTATTCTCAGAGTGGACGAACGCATGTTCGACTACGAGCCCGGCCGTCGCGGCTTGGAGCGAGCGGACACGTCGTAACCGAGGTCAGAAAGTATGTTTTGCAACATAGGCGAAGGGTTGTAAAGCTGTCTCAGGAGGTGCATTTTCCCAGAGGTCGCAGCATTCTTTCGAACCGCGTCGTCCGTTCGGCGCTGCCCCCTGCGCGACCGATAGCCTTGCCAGGTGATCCTGCGCTGCACGGCGAAGGCGTTGGATCTGCTCGGCGGTCGGCGCCTCGAGTTCACCGAGTCCACGCCTACGGACGACGACTGGTACCTCAACCTCCTGTGGGTCGACCGCAAGAAGTGCCTTCTGCTCGCGCATGCCGGAACCCTCTTCTCGGTGTTCGTTGCCGGCGTGCGCAAGGCGGATCTGGTTCCGGTCGGCCACTACATCGTCAACGCTGTCACGGCGGAGCTCCGCACGGAAGGCCTGCCGACCGACGCATTGGGTCGCCTCGACCCTGACGGCATTTTTCTCGGAAGGACAGCAAGTCGAAGCGTGCTCGGGTTCATGAACGACATCGCCGCCCACTGCCGGTACCAGGTGGCTCACGAAGGCGGGCTCGATCAGACGGACATCGGTGCGCTCAACCACGGCCTCCGTCGAACGCTCCACAACCAGCGGGGATACGCCTACCCGATCGAACGGGTCGCCGAGCGGCTCGATGCACACCCGCAGAGCACTGCTCGGGCTCGGCGAGCGTCCGGCAATCTCGGCGAAGACTGAGAAGAGTGTCTTGCTGGCGGTTGTGCCATCCCCCGCTATCGTGGGACCATGACCGACAGGCTGCGCATGACGATCGCCTACGACGAGCCGGACGAGGACGGCTGGATTGTCGCCCGCGTCGTCGAGGTGCCAGGCGCGATCAGTCAGGGGAAGACACGCGGCGAGGCACGGGACAACGTCGTGGATGCTCTCCGGCTGATGCTCTCGCCCGACGATCAAGAGGGAACCGCCGACGAGAGTGTCGAACTGCACCTTCAGCTTTCGGCGTGAAGCTGCGTGATCTCGAGCGTTATCTGACCGCGCACGGCGCACACAAAGTCGCCGAAGGCGGCCGACATACCAAGTGGCGGAGCGAAGACGGCGCACGCACGACAGCCGTGCCTCGGCACACCGAAGTCGGCCCGGGGCTCGTCCGAGCAATCTGCAAGCAACTCGGAATCCCGGTGCCCTAACGCCGTTCCGGTAGACATAGCCCTTCGAGATCCTCCGGAGGGTTGGAAAGCTGTCTCAGGAGGTGCATTCCGGCACTCCCCGTTCGTGCGGTGCTGTCGATTTCGTTGCTCCCCGTTCGTTTCAAGGCGACCGCTCTCAGAAGGAGGAAGCGATGAAGTACATGCTGCTGATCCACCAAGACGCCGCCGCAGACGAGTTCGCGAGCCTCTCTGAGGACGAGCAGAAGGCGATCTACAGCGAGTGGAAGGCGATTCGCGAGACCCCCGGCGTCAGCCCCGGCCTCCAGCTCCAGCCCCCCGAGGCAGCAACGACGGTGCGGGTACAGGACGGCGAGACGCTGACCACCGACGGTCCGTTCGCCGAGACCAAGGAGGCCATCGGCGGCTACCTCCTGTTCGAGGCCGACGATCTCAACTCTGCAATCGAGTTGGCCTCCCGGATTCCGGCGGCCCGCCAGGGTGGCGCGGTCGAGGTGCGCCCGATCGTGGAGTGGTAGCTGTCATCGAACAGGCCTTTCGCGATCAGGTGGTCCGTCCCGACGAGGGGGAGTAAGACGCTCGTGCGCCGCATCCCATCGAGCGCGTCGTGAAGGCATGAGGTGTGTTTGTGTGATCCTTCCGGCTGTTCCCGGGCGGTTAGCTCAGCTGGTAGAGCGCCTGCTTTACACGCAGGTGGCCGCAGGTTCGAGTCCTGCACCGCCCATGCTCTCTGCAGCGGCAGGGAAGCCGAGTGGCTTCCCTGCCGCGCGAATCCTGAAGCTGGCCGCTTCGCGGCCAGGTCTGGTCGTGAACACAGGTGGAATCGGCGGCCTGAAACCGACTGGCTTCCCTGCCGCGCGAAGACCGCTGAAGCTGGCCGCTTCGCGGCCAGGTGTGGTCGTGAATCACCACCGGTGCTACGGCACACGGCACTTCAACGACGGTACACCTCCCGACGGTGGGCGATACGAGCGATGACCACGAGGCGCTCGGCATCGTCGACGGCGTAGACGACCCGATAGTCGCCGACCCTGATGCGGTAGTCGTCACGGCCGGCGAGCTTCAGCATGCCCACGGGGCGGGAGTTCGCGCCCAGCGCGTCGATCGCTCTGCTCACTCGGTCGCGGAGCGGTCCCTGCAGCCGACGGTATTCGCGGGCCGCCACCGGATGGAGACGGACCTCGTACTCGGGTTGCGCCGAGGCCGCTACTCCCGCACCTCCGCCCACGGCAACGCGGTGTCACGTTCGTCGCGAGCCTGCAGGGCGGCCAGGCTGTCCTCGAGATATTCGAGGCGCTCGAGGAGATCTGCGTAGCGATCGGCGTCGAGGAGCACACCCGCAAGGCGCCCACGCTTGGAGACATACAGCGCGTCCTCGCTCTCACGAAGCGCATCGAGCTCGCGCCCGAGGCGCGCTCGCAAGTCCTCGGCTGTGACGATTCGAGGCATGTCTCGTTATCCCTTGTCTTAATCGTACGGTTGACCGTACGGTTAAGCGTAGACCTGCAGCCGCTCGGCGTCAACCTGGTCGGCCAGCTCGACGAGCCGGCAGACCGCCGTCCGTCCCGGAGCTCTTTCCGAGCTCGGGCTTCCGCTGGCTCTCGAAGCCTGAGCGCCGGCTACCAGCCGGGCGGCGCGACGACGTAGACCGCGACGCCCAGACCTGGGAGCTTGTCGACGACGAGGTCGCCCAGCGGGGTGACGATTCGCCCGTCACGGAAGACTCGAAGCTTGCGGCCGCCGAGACCTGGAACGGTGAATGACGTGCTCGTCGGGGAGGTGGTGGTGTTCACGGCGATGACGTAGGTCGCGCCGTTGTAGCGGCGAGCGCCCACGCGCACGGCGCTCTCGGTCGACCAGTTCGCCTTCGAGACCGGTGCGAGGAGCGCCGGGGCCAGCGCCAGGATCTCGCGGTTCACGAGTCGCACCTCATTGCGGATGTCCTCGGCCCACCAGTCGGGGAAGTAGCCGATGCCGCGGGCGCCGCCTGCGATCGCGAGCCATGTCTCGGCACGAACGACCGCAGGGGTCGGATCCTCGTTGTCTCGACAGTGCTCCATCGGCCCGGCTTCGATCCACTGGAACGTCGGCTTGCCGCCGGTGAGCGAGACGAGCTCGCGTTGCATCCAGTAGACGTTGTCGATCTGCTCGATCGTGCAGCGCACCTCCACCGGATACGTGTCGAAGCCGATCACGTCCGCGCTCTTGAAGAAGTCGGGATAGATGCCCTTGCCGTTGGGCGGCGGGGCGGCGCGCTGTGAGAAGTGGTCGGTCAGCGTGAGGAAGGTGACCCTCCCGTTTGCTTTCGGGGCTGGAAGCTTCGAGGCATCGCCGACCGAGATGTCCGCCTCGTCCGGGAAGTGCCAGCCGACGGCGCCAGGGCCCGAGATCCCGGGCGTCTTGGCGTCGACGGTGGAGATTGCGCGACCGGCGAGCCGGTCGAATTGCTCGTCGGGTTCCGCACAGCTCACGCCGAGGAAGAGGTTGATCCCGGCCCCCATGCTCGTCGGGTAGTAGGTCGGGCACTGTCGCCAGACCATGCGCGGGAAGATCGCGTTGCCGTTCACGCGAAGCGGCGAGGAGCTCTCGACCATGGGTGTTCCGGGCGGGAGCGGGCTCGTTGTCGACGGCGGCGCCGGGGTGACGCCGGGCGGAAGCGCGGGTGGCAGCACGAACGGGGAGGCCGAGCTCGAGGACGCGGTGTCGGCAGCTGCGGGCACGGCGGTCGCGGCCGTCGACGACGGCCACGGGTCGGTGCGAAACGAGCCGCGTGCTTCGGTCTTCATGCCGTTTCGCCAGCGCGCGACGACCCGGAATCGGTACGTCGTTGCGGGCTCGAGGCCGGAGAGCGTCGTGCGCGCCGTCAGCGCGTTGTGCGCGACTGTCGTGGGAGACCAGATCCCGAAGCGGTCATCCAGCCCCACCTCGAGCACTATGCGACCGGGGTCGGAGACTCGCCACTTGATGATGGCCGAGAAGGGCCGTGCCTCGACGTCGACGATGTCTGCGACGGGCGTGCGTGTGGCGTTTGCGCCGCTCGACGCGACTGCCGCGACCGCTACCAGCGCGAGCAGGAGAAGGACCGCGGATCGCCGCACCATGAGATCAACGTCGGCACCCACTTGGCACCGCGTGTCCCTCGGACGAGGGAACCCCTTCGGGTGGGGCTCAGAGGTCTGAGATGTGGCCTCGAGTCTCGGTGACGGCCCGCCGGGGACCGAGCTTGTTGTGTTCGGGCGCCTCTTCTCGCTCGATGTTGGCGCCGACTGGTAGCGTCGCGGCCGTGTCGAAGGCGATCATGACGACCAGCGAAGGCGCGATCGAGCTAGAGCTCTTCGACGACGACGCGCCTCGGACCGTTCAGAACTTCACGAAGCTCGCTGCCGACGGCTACTACGACGGCGGTGTCTTTCACCGCGTGATTCCCGACTTCATGATTCAGGGCGGATGCCCGCGGGGCGACGGCACCGGTGGACCCGGGTACACGTTCGAGGACGAGTTCAACGATCATCCGGTCGCGCGCGGCTACCTCGCGATGGCCAACTCGGGACCGAACACGAACGGCTCGCAGTTCTTCATCGTCACCGCCGAGGACTGCTCGTGGCTCGATGGCAAGCACACCGTCTTCGGACGGATCACCGCAGGGCAGGACGTCGCCGACCGGATCGCGCTCGTCGAGCGCGACATGCGCGACCGCCCGCTCGAGCCGGTCGCCATCGAGTCCGTCCAGCTCTCCTGATCGGCGCCGGGCACAGATCCGTGTCCCCGGCTCCGTAGGACATGTCTGGGGTCTGACCCCGGGTCTGACCCCGGTCGGAGTCGACTAGGCTCCCGGCGCATGGAGCTCCAGGGCAAGACCGCGATCGTCACGGGCGCGTCGAGCGGCATCGGCGCCGCTACCGTGCGCAAGCTGCGCGAGGCCGGTGTCCGCGTCGTAGGTGGCGCGCGCCGCGTCGAGCGCATCGAGGCCGATCTCGCCCTTCCGCTCGACGTCACCGACGAGGAAAGCTGCGCTGCGTTCGTAGGACGCGCGGCGACCGAGCTCGGCGGGATCGACATTCTCTTCAACAACGCGGGCCTGGCATTGGGCCGCTACCCGTTCTGGGAGTCGAACCCCGAGGACGAGGCGACCGTCCTGCACACGAACGTGGACGGCGTGCTGCGCATGACGCGGTTCTGCCTCCCGCACATCCGCGACGAGGGCCACATCGTCTTCATGGGCTCGGTCGCGGGCCGCCAGGCGTACCAGAACGCCGCGTCGTACGTGGCTGCGAAGTTCGGGCTGCGCGGGTTCGTTTACGCGCTGCGCGAGGACCTTCTCGGGCGCCCGATTCGCATCACGACCGTCGACGCCGGACTGGTCGAGAGCGAGTTCTCGCTCGTGCGCTTCCGAGGCGACGAGGATGCTGCGAAGGCCGTCTACGCAGGCGTTGAGCCGGTCACGCCGGAGGAGATTGCGGATTGCGTGCTCTTCGCTCTCACGCGACCGCTCCACGTCAACGTCGACGAGATCGTGATCAAGGCCCTCGCCCAGTCGAGCGGAGCGAGAGTCGTGCGCCGCGAGGAGTAGCGCCCCTTCCGATGCTCACGATCCTCGAGGGATCGACGTTCTGCATCTGCGACGACCGCGGCGACATCGCCGCCGACACGAGCGGATTCTTCGCGCACGACACGCGCTTCCTCTCGCGTCTCGTCCTTCACATCGGAGGCGTGAGCCCGCTGCTCCTCTCCTCGGGTCGGGTCGAGCACTTCAAAGCTGCGTTCTACCTCCGTAACGCGGCCAACGGAATCCCACGCGACGCTCTGTCGATCGCCCGCGAGCGATTCCTCGGGACGGCGATGCAGGAGCGGATCACTGTGCGAAACGAGAGCATGGAGCGGCTCGAATTCGAGCTCACACTCGATATCGCCACCGATTTCGCAGACATCATCTCGGTGAAGCTGCACGATTTCGCTCTCGGAGATCCCGCGCACGCCCAGCCGCTCCCGCCGCCGGCACCGGCCACCTACGACGAGGCCAGGCGACAGCTCTCGATCGTCGATCCGGCTGGAGACCTCAGCACCCGCGTCGTCTTCTCCAAGCAGGGCCGTCTCGCTGCCGGCGTGATGGCCTTCGACCTCGCGCTCGAGCCACATGAGCAGTGGGACTTGAGAGTGGACGTCATGCCGTCTCT
>JAERMP010000085.1 GCA_016844515.1 Thermoleophilia bacterium
GCGCTCGTGGCTGAGTCGATGATCGAGGCGGGGATCCTCCTCGGTCTTGCGCGCGAGATCTCGACGCAGCTCGTCGTTCAGACCATGCTCGGTACGGCGAAGCAGTTGCGCGACGAGAAGATGCACCCGGTCGAGCTGCGCGAGATGGTGACGTCCCCGGGCGGGACGACGATTGCGGCGATCAGGGAGCTCGAGATGGCGGGCGTGCGAGCCGCGTTCTTCAACGCGATCCAGGCCGCCATGGTGCGCTCGCGCGAACTCGCCGCCGGCGATCAGTAGAACCGACGGTTCTACGCGCCCGGTGGACGCCGCTCCGGGTAGCGCGGCAGGCCATCCTCCGGAATGGGCTCCCAGTCGGCGGCATACGCGACGAACTGACGAGAGCTCGGCCGCACTCCCGGATCTGCGTCGAAGGCGCCCATGCGAACAGAGAGCGCAGCCGGATTCTTCGGATTGCGGCTCCAGAGCTGCGATCCGCAGGCCGAGCAGAAGACTTTGGCGAAGCCGTCAGCCGGCTCGAACGCACGGAGCAAGTCCTCGCCAGCCGTGACCTGTAGCGAGCCGGGAACGATGTGACCCTGTGCCGACGCCGCGGTTCCCGTCCGTCGCTGGCAGCGCGTGCAGTGGCAGTAGCTCGCAGAGAGGAGCGCTTCGCGGACCTCGAAGCGAACGCCGCCGCAGAGACAGCCACCGGTCAACAGCAACTCGGTCACTTGCGGAACTCTAGATTCCGCTGGATTACTCGCCAAGGCGCTCGACCGCGAACAGGCGCCACTCGCCGGGCACGCCCTTCAGCTCGGTCGCTCCTCTATCGCGAAACTCGATCCCCGAGCCGGCGACGAGGTCCTTGACGGTGCTGGAGACCAGGACTTCACCGGCTCCCGCCTCCGCAGCGACGCGCGCGCCGATGTTCACGGCGATGCCGCCGACCTTGTGGTCGATCCGCTCGCATTCTCCCGTGTGGAGGCCGGCACGCACCTCAATGCCCAGATCGCGCACACCCTCGCTGATCGCGCAGGCGCAGCGGATCGCGCGAGCGGGACCGTCGAACGATGCGAAGAATCCGTCCCCCGCCGTGTCGAGCTCGGTGCCACGGAAACGGACGAGCTGGCGCCGGATGAGCCCGTGGTGCGCCTGAATCATCTCTCTCCAACGAGCGTCGCCGAGCTCCGACGCCTTGGCCGTCGAGCCCACGATGTCGGTGAAGAGGACCGTCGCGAGGACGCGATCCGGCTCGCCCGCCTCCCAGCCGCCTGCTTTCCAGGCCCCGCGAAGGAAGCGCTCCGTCTCGTCCAGCACCGGCCCGACCTCGGCTACCGCCGGAATGTGGCCCTTGCCCGGCAGCTCGACGTAGGTCGCCCCGGGGATCCGCTCGGCCAAGTCGCGGCCCCGCTCCACTTGAACCCACGTGTCTTCGACATGGTGGAGGACGAGAGCGGACGTCGATCAGCATGTTCATCCGGCTGAGAGCCTCTTGCGCTCCTGGGCTGGCGCCGTAGCGGAAGTAGGTCACCAAGGCTCGGATCTCCTCCTCGGTTGCGTCGGGCGATCCCGACCGGGCTGCCTGCTCGGCATACTCCGACTCCTCCCCGCGGGCTCTCCCCTCCGCGACCGCTCGCAGGGCCTCCGCTTCCGTCGAGCCCCAAGGGTAGTCCGGCGCTCGGAGGCTCCTCGCCTTCCCACCGTAGAGGACGAGCGCCCAGACCCGCTCGGGGTACGTCGCTGCGAACAGGGCGCCCATGGCACAACCCTCGGACCAGCCCATGACGGCAGCCCGTTCGGAACCGACCGCATCCATGAGGGCGCGAAGGTCGTCCATGCGCGTCTCGAGCGTCGGCACGCCGGTGACCCTGTCGGACATGCCCGTGCCGCGCTTGTCGAAGTGGATCAGCCGCGAGAAGGACCCGAGCCGCTCGAACATCGCCCTGAATGCGGGAACCTGCCAGGCAAGCTCGACGTGAGAAACGGAAGGAGGCACGAGGACAATGTCGAACAGCCCTTCGCCTGTGACCTGGTAGGCAATGCTGACGTCGCCGCTCCGGGCATAGCGGGTCTCGGGTTCCACAGACGGATTGTCCATCAAGCCGGCAGGAGAGGCGATGCGAGGGAGACTGCGAACCCGCGAGAGCTGGCGAGCGCCTGGAGCGCGAGCACCGTGTCTGCGACCGGAGTGTCTTCGAGGAACTCCGTTCTGCCCTCGAAGTCGTCGACGAGCGCCGCGATCGCCGCCTCGTAGCTGCTTGCATCGCCGGCTGACAGCGCGGCGACCGTATCGGTGACTGCCGCTGGAAACCCCTCTATTCCACGAAGCGTCGAGACCAGCTGCCGAGCGGACACATCCTCGCCGATCACGAGATGCGCGAGCGCTGCAGCGTAGCGGCCGATCGGGCTCTCGGACTCCGCGGCGCCCGCGTCGAGTGCCCAGCGAGCATCCTCTCGCGCACCCTGCCAGTCGCCCGCGATGAGCCGCGACTTCATCGCACCGATCGGTCGACCCCAGCTCCCGGCAGGCGCGTCGGGCCAGCTCTCGCGATAGCGATCCGCCGCGCGCAGTAGCCACGCGTCACCCTCCTCCCGCCGTCCGAGCATGAGAAGAGACAACCCTGCTGCCCACGCCGCGTTCCCCGTGCGCGTGAGCTGACGCTGCTGTTCGTCCGGCTCCTCGGGCAGGCGGGCCAACCCGTCCTCGTACCGCTCCGCCGCGCGCGCCGCCCGTTCCTCCCAGTCCGCCATCGCTCCCGGAAGTATCGTCTCCCTCGTGGCTGAGCTTCGCGAGGTGGTCTACGTCGACGGCGTTCGCACGGCGTTCGGCCGGGCGACGCCGGACGGGTACTTCGCGAAGACGCGTGCTGACGACATGGCCGTCAAGGCCGTCCGCGAAGTTCTCCGACGCTGCCCGCAGCTCCCACACGAGAAGATCGACGACGTGGTCTTTGCGGCGACGGCCCAGGTCGGCGACCAGGGGCTGACGCTCGGCCGCGATGTCGCGCTGCTCGCCGGTCTCCCGAAGTCCGTTCCAGGGTTCGCCGTCGATCGCATGTGCGCGGGCGCGCTCACCGCAACGACCGCCGGAGCAGGAGAGATCGCGATGGGCGCCGCGGACGTCGTCCTCGTCGGCGGTGTCGAGCACATGGGCCACCACCCGATGGGCGAGGACGTCGACTTCAACCCCCGCTTCTTCGCCGAGCGGATCGTCGACGAGTCGGCCGCCGTGATGGGCGCAACCGCCGAGAACCTCCACGACGCCTTTCCTCACCTGACGAAGGAAGCGGCCGACGCGTACGCGGTCGAGTCCCAGCGCAGAGCGGGAAAGGCGTGGGACGACGGTGTGATGGACGAGATCGTCGTCCCCATGTCCGTCTTCACCGACGAAGGCTGGACCGTCGCTGAGCGCGACGAGTTCCTGTGGCCCAATACGACGATGGAGGCGCTCGCCGGTCTTCGAACGCCGTTCCGCGCCGGAGGCCGTGTTACCGCGGGGAACTCCGCTGGGCTCACGGACGGTGCGACCGCCGCCCTCATTGCCTCCGCCGAGGCAGCCGCCGAGCTCGGACTCGAGCCGAAGATGCGCCTCGTAGGCTTCGCTTACACGGGCGTCGAGCCGGAACTCATGGGCCTGGGCCCCGTCCCCGCGACCCACAAGGTGCTCAAGCGGGCCGGCATCGGGATCGACGACATCGACCTCTTCGAGCTGAACGAGCCGTTCGCCGTCCAGGTCCTGACCTGGTGCGACGGCGTCGGCGTCGCACCCGACGATCCGCGCCTCAACCCCTACGGCGGCGCGATCGCGTGTGGCCATCCGCTCGCGGCAACCGGCGTGCGCCTCATGGCTCAGCTCGCCCGCGGTTTCCGTGACCGGCCCGGATCTCGCTATGGCCTGACCGCGCTCTGCATCGGCCTCGGCATGGGCGCCGCAGTCCTCTGGGAGAACCTCCAGAACGGTGAGTAGCCCCACTCAGTTCAAGCTCCAGCGCATCGAGACGCGGGTCGGCCCGGTCGCGCTCGTGACGATGGACAACGGTGAGGACTGGACGAAGCCGAACACGTTCGGCGAGGCTGCGCTCCACTCGCTCGAAGAGGTTCTCGGCCAGTTGCGGACACGCGACTGGCGCGGCCTCCTGCTCACCGGCAAGCCGTTCGTCTTCGCGGTCGGGGCGGACATCGACGAGTTCGGTGGAATCACGCCCGAGCGCGCTCGGCTCGGGGGCGAGGCGGGGCACGAGCTCTTCGGTCGGCTCCGCGAGCTGCCGTTCAGCACGCTGGCCGCGATCAACGGCGCGGCGGTGGGCGGCGGCGTCGAGATCGCGCTCCACTGCGACTACCGGACGATCTCCTCGTCCGTTCGCCACTTCGCGTGCCCCGAGGTGTTCCTCGGCTTGATCCCAGGCTGGGGCGGAACGCAGCTCATCCCACCGCTCATCGGAGCAGAGCAAGCCGTGAAGTTCATCGTCGAGAACCCGCTCCGGCAGAACCGAATGTTCACCGCCCAGCAGGCCATCGAAGCCGGCTTCGCGGACGCTTTGCTCGAGCCCGTGGAGTTCCTCGACGAGTCGCTCGCGATGCTCACTCAGAAGATCGAGGAGGGCGCGGGCAAGCGGCGCCCGGCAGCCGACCTCTCCGATATCGCCGAGGTGTGCCGCAAGGCGCGGGCAAGACTCGACGGCCAGCTCCACGGCGCCGCACCGGCGCCATACCGCGCTGTCGACCTGATCGAGGGCGCGGCGAGCTGGTCGCTCGAGGACGGCTACCGCGCAGAGGAAGACGCGCTTGCAGAGCTCCTCCCCGGACCGCAGGCGCAGGCGTCGATCTACTCGTTCAACCTCGTCGAACGCCGGGCGAAGCGGGGGGTTGGAGTTCCCGACGCCAAGCCGAGACGTGTCCAGCGGCTCGGAATCGTCGGCGCTGGTCTGATGGCCCGCCAGCTCGCGCTGCTTGCCCTGCGGCGGCTCGAAGTGCCGATCGTTCTCAGAGATCTCACGCAGGAGCAAGTCGACGACGCGACGTCGTGGATCGCCGGTGAGCTCGACGAGCTCACACGCAAGGGGCGCATCGGCGAAGCAAAGGCCCGCTTCCTGAGCTCACTCGTCTCGGGCGGGACGGAGTGGGATGTGTTTGCCGGCTGCGACCTCGTGCTCGAAGCCGTGTACGAGGAGATGCGCGTTAAGAAGGAGGTCTTCGCGGAGCTCGAGCGAGTCGTCTCGCCGGAATGCATCCTCGCTACGAACACGTCCTCGCTGTCGGTCACCGAGATGGGTGCAGATCTCGAGCACCCCGAGCGCGTCGTCGGGATGCACTTTTTCAACCCGGTGGCCGTGCTCCCGCTCGTCGAGCTCGTCAGGACGCCGGAGACGGATGACGTCACGCTGGCGACCGCCTGGGCGGTAACTGGGAAGCTGCGCAAGCGCGGTGTGCTCGTTCGCGACGCGCCTGCTTTCGTCGTGAACAGGCTGCTCGCCCGCCAGGGATCCGTGATCACCGACGCCCTCGACCACGGAAACACGGTTGACGAGACCGACGAGGCAGTCCTTCGGCTCGGGCTGCCGATGGCACCTTCGGTGCTCCTTCAGCTCGTCGGGCCGAAGGTCGCCAACCACGTACGACACACGCTCCACGAGGCATGGCCAGACCGCTTCCCGCTCTCGGCGACCCTCGAGAGTCTCGCCGAAGGAGGCGAGCCGGTAATCGTCGAGCATGCGCCGCGCTCGGTCGACGAGATTCACGAAGCCGTGCTCGAGGCGATGGCGGACGAGGTGCGACACATGCTCGAGGAAGGGGTCGTCGCCGAGGCTGCAGACGTGGATACCTGCCTCCTGCTGGGGGCCGGCTATCCGTTCTGGCTGGGCGGGATCACGAAGCACCTCGACCAGACCGGGATCTCGCAGCGCGTCGTCGGCCGCCCGCTCGCGGAGATCGCCGGAACTCCAGCGTAGGACATGCGCGAGAATCCGCCCGAACTCTGAGGTATGCTCTGCCGGTACGGCTCGCCCGTAATCGGGCGAGCGTCAACTCTTCGGAAGGAGCGGCACGAACGTAGTGCTGCGTGAATGCACGAGGCTACGACCATCCCGACGATGACGTCGGACACCCCCGAGAACCTGACTGCTGCGGCCCATCGCGCCGAGGCCTGGGTCGGCGAGCCGTTCCTGCAGCCTGACGAGGACGTCCTCGCCGCACTCGGTCCCGGCACCGCGAGACGAGCTGCGCTCGACGACGCGAGCGCCGAGATGGACGCCGGCCTGAAGCGCCCTTCCCGGCGCTGGAAGGTTCGGTACGGGCTCATGCTCGGGCTCGAACGAGTTTTGACGGAGAACCCGTCGCGCACAGCCGCCGGCACCGAGCTTCGGCGTCATCAGGTCGACGCACTTGCCGGGATGCTCGCCGAGCTCATCGCTGCGACGCAGCGCTCGGCAGAAGAGAACGGGAACGGGAACGGCGGCGGTAACGGAGCCGTGGTCGAGGCCGAGATCGACGAGGAGGCCGACGACGACTTCGACGCCGGGTTCATCGAGGAGAAAGACCTCGAGCCCGGCTTCAGTGGCGCCGATCCAGGCGCGGTCCGCCGATACCGCTTTCGCCACCCCACGGCCTCCGGGAAGACGATCGCCGCCGCGGGATTCGTCGAGGCCGCACGTGGCCTCGGTGTCCTGATCCTCACGCACCGCCGGCTTCTCGTCTCTCAGTTCACACGCGATCTCACAACCGAGGGTTACGCAGACCGCTTCGCCGCTGCGGTTCTCACGGGAACGCACTCGCCACGCGACAACCCGATAACCATCCAGACATACGCCTGGTTCGCACGCCACGGAAGCGAGCTGGATCGCGAGACGTACGACCTCGTCCTCTGCGACGAGGCGCATACGGCTCTCGGAGAGAAGACGAGCGGCGCAATCCGTGCGTTCCACGAGCCGCTCTACATCGGGATGACGGCGACCGAGCAGCTCATCGCCAAGCAGGTCTCCGACGTCTTTCCGGCCTCGGTCGACGATCTCCCGCTGGCCGACGCCGCGCGGCGCGGGCTCATCGCGCCGCTGCGCAACCTTCGGGTGCCTCCTGCGGCCGCAATCAACTCCGTCCCGATCGTGGGGGGCGACTTCGAGGAGCGCGCTCTTGCCGCAGCTCTCGACCACGAGGCGCTCAACCAGGCTGCCGCGAGCCTTTATCGCGAGCGCTTCGGCACGACGCCCGGCATCGTCTACGCGGCCGGTGTGGAGCACGCCTACAACCTGGCGCAGGAGTTCCGTGCCGCGGGCCTGAAGGCGGAGGCCGTCTCCGGGAAGACGCCTCCCGCGCGTCTTGCCGAGACGCTCGCAGCGTACGAGCGCGGCGAGATCAACGTCCTGATCAACGCGATGCTCCTCGCGGAAGGCTGGAACTCACCCCGTGCGACCGTCTGCATGCATCTCGCGCCGACGGCGTCGCGACGCGTCTACCAGCAGCGGATCGGCCGCATCATGCGCATTCACCCGCGCAAGGAGGCCGGCGTCGTCGTCGACTTCGTCCCCAAGGGCTCGACGCACAACGACCGTGTGGTCTCGCTCCACGCCCTACTCGACGCAGACTTCTACCGCGAGGGTGCGCGCGTGACTCCGGCGCCACGGCGGCGACAGCAGAGGCGTGCGCGCCGCAAGCTCTCGCCGGTTCCGTGGCTCGTTCCGGTGACGCCCGACGTGGGACGCCGGCTCGCCGTGATCCAGCGCGAATGGCAGCGGATCGACCCCAAGTACCTGGACGACGACGAGCAGCGTTTCTGGGCGACCATCGCAGGGCGACAGATCCGATTCGACCAGCGCGCGGAGTTCGCGCGCAAGTTCGCAGAGGGACGAGCGAACAAAGGTGCGCTCGAGCAGTTTCTCGCGACGTGTGCTGCCGAGAACCCCAACCGCCGGCTGCGCATGACCGCACTCCTCGATCGTGTGGCGACCCCTGTCGACCGCGCGGACTTCGACGACCTCGTCACGCTGGTTACCCAGGCGCCGACGTGGGAGAAGGACCGCTCCGCCGGTGTTCGGGTGCTTCTCCGCGCGATCGGCGAGGGAAAGCCCGCCGCACCGGATCAGATTCTGGCTCGGTGGACGTGGAAGCTGGCGCGAACGACGCGGAAGGTGCAGGACCGGCGCGTCTCGACGGAGTTCCCAGAGGCCAAGCGGCTGCTGGGAGCGGCAGCGAACTCGCGCGGGTACCGCCACGAGGAGAACGTCAATCGTCTGGTCCAGGTGGCGGGCGCGATGTCGCTGCCGGTGGGAGCCGCGCTCCTGGCTTCAGCCGACGGTTACACGCCGCGCGCGAATGCCTCGCTCGACACGGCTCGAGAAGAGCTCGGAACAACTGGTGAGATTGCGACCGCCCTCGCGGACAACCTCCCCGCACCCAAGCTGACCGCACGAAAGTCCCGCCGGCGGCGGCGGAAGCGGAGGGCCCCCGCGCAGGGTGAACGTCAGCCGGTCGAGGCCACGCTCGAAGTCGCGGCGGACGGCGACGCACCCTCCGAGCCGATCACGCTGGTCGCCGAGCCCTCGAACGACCCCGTGGTCACGGAGTCGTCCGAAGACGCGGCGTAGAAGCTGATCCGGACGGTCGGGACGCGTCCAGGTGTCTTGGCCGGTTTCGCGCAATGCCAGTGTTCATCGGTGGCTTGAGACGCTTCGCGGAGGCATGGCAAGGAAGCACACGGAAAGAGCGTTTGCGCTCGGTTGCCCTCGCAGACCATTAGCGGGGCTAGCGGCGATCAGCGATCCAGGCCCGCCACCGTCACCTGATCAGCGTTGGCTACTACTCTTCCAGTTATCTCTGTAATACTGGAGAAGCTATGGCGAGCGACGCCGACCTCTACGAACAGTTCGCGCGGATCGGCAAGGCGCTCGCCTCCGCACGGCGCGTCGAGCTGCTCGACCTCCTGTGCCAGGGCGAGCGCAGCGTCGACGCGCTCGCGCGGACGTCCGGCATGACCGTGACCAACACCTCGCAGCACCTCCAGGCACTGCGCGCCGCGCGGCTGGTCGATGCGCGCAAGGAGGGCACGAAGGTGATCTACCGTGTCGCCGACGACGAAGTCTGCCGCTTTTTCTTCGCCCTGCGTGAGGTCGCACGCGCCCGTCTTGCCGAGGTCGAGCAGTTCGTGCGCCGCCACGTCGAGGGAGTAGACGAGTACGAGCCGGTCGGCCGCGTGGAGCTGCTGGAGCGGGCAAAGCGTCGCGGCGTCGTCGTACTCGACGTCCGCCCGCCGGACGAGTACGTCTCCGGGCACATCGCAGGGGCGATCTCGATTCCGCTCGAAGAGCTCGAGCAGCGGCTCGCGTCACTGCCCCGCGATGCCGAGATTGTCGCCTATTGCCGAGGTCCGTACTGCCTGCTCGCCCCGCGCGCTGTCGAGCTGCTGCGCGAGCGGGGCTTCGACGCGCGCCGGCTCGACGACGGCTTCCCCGAGTGGCGCCTCGCCGGTCATCCAGTTGCAGTCGGAGCGGAGGAGCGATGAACGTCCTCGTGCTGGCAAACGACCCGCCCTACGGAACCGAGCGCTGCTACAACGCTCTGCGCCTCGCGGGTTCCCTCGCGAAGCGCGAGGGAGCGACCGTGCGCCTCTTCTTGATGGCGGACGCTGTCGGTTGCGCTGTCGCCGGCCAAGAGCTGCCGAACGGCTACTACCACCTCGATCGCATGATCAAGACGGTCCTGCGCCACGGGGCGGAGGTCGGCCTCTGCGGGACGTGCATGGACGCACGCGCGCTCCACGACGAGCAGATCGTCGAAGGCTCTCGCCGCTCCTCGCTCGAGGAGCTGACCGACTGGACGTCGTCACCTTCTAACTGAGAGAGGAGCCGATGGCTGGAGAGACGGTTGTCATACTCGGAGGCGGCACAGGCGGACTGGTCGCCGCGAACCACCTTGCGCGCACCAAGAACGGCCACAGGATCGTTCTCGTCGAGCGCGACCCGGTCTACCGCTTTGCACCCTCGTTTCCGTGGGTGATGAGCGGCGCGCGCCGACCCGAGCAGGTGACCGTCGATCTCCGCCGCCTGACACGCCGCGGCGTCGAGCTCACCCAGGCTGAGGTGCGGGCGATCGACGTGGGCGCCGGACGCGTCGAGACATCGACTGACTCCATCCCCTACGACCGGCTCGTCGTCGCGCTCGGAGCCGAGCTCGCTCCCGACATCCTGCTCGGGTTCACCGAGGGCGCTCACAACGTCTACACCGTCGAGGGCGCCGTCTTCGCCGGCCGCGCGCTCGAGGAGTTCGAGGGCGGTCGCGTCGTCGTCCTCGTCTCACGTCTTCCCTACAAGTGTCCGGCGGCGCCCTACGAGACAGCCCTGCTCGCCGAGGCACTGCTTCGCAAGCGCGGCGTGCGCAGCGGCTCGACGGTCGACGTCTACACGCCCGAGCCCCTCCCGATGCCGACCGCCGGCCCCGTGCTGGGCGAGGCGCTGCGGGGGATTCTCGAGCAGCGAGAGATCGGCTTTCACCCCGAGCAGAGCGTCGAGCGGATCGAGCCCGAGGCTCGCGAGCTCGTGCTGACGACCGGGGAGCGCGTCGGCTACGACCTCCTGCTCGGCGTGCCGCCGCACCGGGCGCCGGCACCGGCCCGCGAGAGCGGCCTCGCCGCCGAGAGCGGCTTCATCCCTGTCGACCGGGCGACGCTCGCGACGAACGCCGAGGGCGTCTTCGCCATCGGCGACGTTACGACGATCCCGCTTGCCGGAGGCAGGTTCCTGCCCAAGGCAGGGGTCTTTGCCCACGGC
>JAERMP010000086.1 GCA_016844515.1 Thermoleophilia bacterium
GCTCCCCCTCGGGAACCTCACCGCGAGCAAGCCGGTAGATCAACTTAGGCTCGAAGAGGACGACGGGGTCAGGGTCGCGGATCGCCGCAGCTAGGAGCCCCTTCGCGTCCGCCGGCGTCGATGGGATCGCGACCTTCACACCCGGTGTGTGGACGTAGTACGTCTCCGGCGAGTCGTCGTGAAGCTCGGGCGCACGGACACTCCCACCGTACGGCATGCGAATGACGAGCGGGAACGACATCTTCCCGCGCGTTCGCCAGCGGTACCGTCCCACGTGGTTGATCAGCTGGTCGAGCGCGGGGTAGCTGAAGGCGTCGTACTGCATCTCGCAAACCGGCTTCCAGCCGGCCATGCAGAGCCCGACGGCAGTACCGAGGATCCCGGCCTCGGCCAGCGGTGTGTCCACACAACGATCGGCGCCGTATCGATCGTGCAGCCCGGCGGTTGCCCGGAAGACGCCGCCGAGTCGACCGACGTCCTCGCCCATGACCATGACCGACGGGTCGCGCTCCATCTCGACGTGGAGCGCGTCGTTCACCGCCTCGACGAGTAGGAGCTCCTTCATCCGAGGATCCTCCGCAGCTCGTCGAGATCGGCGGCGAGTGACGGCGGCGGATCCGCGTACGCATGCTCGAACACCAGTGACACGTCGGCGGGAGGCTCGGCTTCGGCTGCGGCGATGCCCTCGCGCATGACCGCGAGCGCGTCGTTTCGGATCTCCTCCGCCTCGGCGGCACTGAGCACACCGGTGCGCTTGAGATAACGCTCGTACCGCCCGACACACTCGTTCTCCCGCTCCTCTCGGGCACGCTCCTCGTCGATGTAGATCGACGGGTCGTCCGCTGTCGCATGCGGCGCTGCGCGATAGCTCACGGCCTCGATGAGCGTTGGACCCTCGCCTGCTCGGGCACGTTCGACGGCCTCTCGCGTCGCCTCGTACACGGCGAGCACGTCACCGCCGTCCACTCGCACGCCGGGCATCCCGTAGCCGATCGCCTTGTCGGCGAGCGTGGGCGCCGCGGTCTGCGCGGTGACAGGGGTTGAGATCGCCCACTGGTTGTTGTTGCAGAAGAGAATCGCCGGAGCCTTCATGACCCCCGCGAACGTGGCGCCTTCGTGAAACGCGCCCTCCGAGGTCGCGCCGTCGCCGAAATAGGCGACGGCCACGCGATCCTCGCCTTTCAACCGCGAGCCCCAGGCAAAGCCGACGGCATGGGGAACATGAGTGGCGATCGGCACACAAATGGACGCCACGCCGTAGTCCTCCGGGTTCCACCAGCCGGACGGGTGCCCGCGCCACCACGAAAGGACGGTCGAGACTGGTATCCCTCGCAGGAGCCCGATGGCCGACTCTCGGTAACTCGGAAAGATCCAATCGCGCTCCTCGAGAGCGAACACCGAGCCGACCTGCATCGCCTCGTGATTCCAGAAGATCGCGTAAGTGCCGACGCGGCCCTGGCGGTGGTAGATCACGGAGCGCTCGTCGTACGTCCTGAGGAGAACGAGGTTCCGGTACAGCGCGAGCAGTTGATCCCGCCCGAGGCCCTCGACCTCTCCGTCGGGGAGCGACTCGCCATCGCCGATGACACGGCGCAGGCCTCCTTCAGCGGACAGCACCCGACTCACCGCGCGGATTGTAGGGGCCGGGCATGCGCGGCTATACGAGGACGGTGATCGCGTCGCGCTCGGCTTCGATCACGGCGTGCTCGACATCTCCAAGATCCTCTCCGTCCGCTTCGAGCGGCATTGGCGTATCGCACACGATCTCGAGCCGGTCCGCGTCGTGGACGTAAACGAGGTTGCGGGCCTTCGTTCGATCGCCCCGGCCGAACGCATACCAGGCGAATTGCGGAAGCTCGCGCGTCCGCAGACGCAGACGGACTGGAGCGACCAGGTCGAGGCCGCCTTCGAAGCTCGCATGTGGCGCAGGGCGGACAGCCACGCGGCCGGCGTAGCTGTACGCGGGTCCGTTCGAGATGAGCACGAACGCAGCCCGACCATGCCCGACGACCTCGAGCGCGGGCTCGAGTTGAAAGCGATGACGGCCGAGTGCGCGCACTCCCGTCCAGGCGAACCTGGAGTTGCTCGGCCGGCGACCGTCCGATCGACGACCGAGCTCGTCGACCGCGCGCACGACCTCGGCGTCGAGGCCGATCCCACACGCAAACCCGAACCGGCGTCCGTTCACGCGCCCGACGCTGATGCGACGCTCCGAACCCGTCGCAAGCCTCCGCGCAGCGGCAACGGGATCGCTGGGCAGGCCGAGCGCACGAGGGAGGACGCTGGTGCCTCCCCCGGGGATGAGGCCGATCGGCGTCGAAGCGTCGATGCCGTTCAACACCTCGTTGAACGTCCCGTCTCCTCCGAAGACGTAGAGGGCATCGACGTGGCCCGAAACCTCGCCGGCGATCTGGGTCGCTTCCCCACGGGCGCTCGTCATTCGCAGCTCCGTGTCCTCGGGAAGGGCCGCCCGCACCGCCGCGAGCCGCTCCTCATCGACCTTCGTCGCCCAGGGATTGGCGATGAGCAGCGCGCTCACGGCGCGTCGGCATCCTCGATCAAGTGCCGAAGGACGTCGGAGCGGTGGGTGATTCCGATCATGTGACCCTGTCCCTCCAGGGTGACGAGTGTGCTGCTCGGAACGCGACGAACGATCTCGGTCGCCCACGCCGGTGGGACGAGCTCGTCCGCGGTTCCCTGCCAGACCTCCGTCCGCACCTGAACATCCTCGAGCCGGAAGCCCCATGGGCTCAGGAATGCGCGGTACTCGTCGACGACGCCTGACGCGTTGCGTAGCCCTTCGGCGAGTGCCCGCTCGGGGAGACCTTGTCGTCTCTCCAGAAACCGCGCGCCGAGGCGGAGCGTGACGAACGCCGCTCGGGCCGCTCGGGGTGACTTCACCGACAGGCGCCCGAGCACGCGGTCCGTCCGGCTGAGCTGCTCCAGCAACCCAGGCTCGTCGAGCGGCAGGCAGCCTGCGACGATGACCGCTCGAGTCACGCGGTCGGCCATCCGAAACGAGACGGCCGCGCAGTGCTGACCACCCATCGACCAACCCGTGCAGGCGAAACGGTCCACGCCGAGCTGGTCGAGCAGCTGCTCTGCGTCGAACGCCCAGTCGAGCGTCGAGTGCCCGGGCCACCGGTCGGAGAGCCCCACCCCAGGGCGATCGGGTGAGATCACACGGAGACCCAGTTCGCGGGCGACCTCATCGACCGGTGAAGCGTCGAGCCGGCAGAGAAGGCCACCGTGGCAGCTCAGCACGGGGAAGCCGCCAGGATCGCCGTACGTCGCATAGCCGAGTTGACGCCCGTCACGCAGCCGGACAACAGCATCGCCCACGGTGCCGCTCACTGTCGCGTCGCGTAGCCGCGGATGCCGTCGACGAGGATGGCGGTGAAGCGGTCGGCGAGCTGGTCGGTATCGCGACCCGGCGCGAGCCAGGTGTACGCCCAGTTGGCGGCGGAGAGGGCGAGCAACGCGGCAGCGCCCGCGTCGAGGTCAGCGCGCAGCTCACCCGCCTCGACCCCTTCCCGGAAAAGTGCACGGAAGCGGTCTTCGTAGCGCCGCCGCTCGGCGAGAATCTCCTCGCGGTACTCGTCGTCGAGGTAGCGCCATTCACGCGTGAAGACAGTTGCGACGTCGAGCTGGTCGGCGACGACGCCGAGATGTCCGCGCAGCGCAAGGCGAATGCGCTCGACCACCGTCACGTCCTCGGGCACCAGATCGAGAGCGGCATGGAAGGCACGAGCGCCTTCCTGCATGGTCTCGAAGAGGAGCTGTTGCTTGGAGCCGGTGAGCGAGTAGAGCGAGCTTTTCTGGACGCCGAGCGCCTCGGCGAGGTCGCCCATCGAGGTGCCGTGGAAGCCGCGCTCGGCAAACAACCTCGCTGCCTCGCGCGTAAGCGCTTCTCGCCTCGGTGTCGCCATATACTTGATGCTAACGACCGTTCGGTAGGGAGGCCAAGCCGTGGACGCACGAACCCAGGAGTTTCTCGACTACGTCCAGTCGGGCGGGCAGGTGGAGACGGGCGACTGGATGCCCGACGAGTACCGCGCGAGGCTCATCAAGTTCATCGAGATGCACGGCAACTCGGAGCTGATGGGCGTGCTCCCCGAGCGCGACTGGATCCTCCGCGCACCGACTCTCCAACGGAAGCTCGCACTCACCGCGAAGATCCAGGACGAGGTCGGTCACGCACAGCTCATCTACCGCGTGGTCGAGGACCTCGGCAAGCCGCGGAGCGCCTGCCTCGACGACCTCGTTTCCGGCAAGGCTAAGTTCCACAACGTCTTCCACTACCCGACGAAGACCTGGGGGGACGTCGGCGTGATCGCCTGGCTCGTCGATGCAGCAGCGATCGTCTCGCAGAAGGCGCTCCTCAAGTGCTCGTATTCGCCGTACGCGCGGATCATGAAGAAGATCTGCTGGGAGGAGTCGTTCCACATCCTCCACGGACGCGACGTGATCCTCGCGATGGTGACGGGCACGGACGAGCAGTTCGGGCTCGTGCAGGAAGCGCTCGATCGGTGGTGGGAGCCACTCATGCACTTCCACGGGAATCCGATCCCGGCCGAGGAGGATCCGATGTTCATCTGGCGCATCAAGAGCCAGGGGAACGAGGAGGCCCGGCAACAGTTCCTCGACGGCTACGTGCCACGGATCCGCGAGCTCGGGCTCGAGATCCCCGACCCTGCGCTGCGCAAGAACGAAGAGGCGGGGCAGTGGCTCTACACCGAGCCCGACTGGGAGAAGCTGCGCGCGGTGGTGACCGGGCACGGGCCGGCGTCGGAAGAGCGGCTCGCATTCCGCCGGCTCTCGCGTCAGGACGTGGACTGGGTCGAGCGGGTGGTGCTCGCGGAGGCCGCGTGATCTCGATCGCGCTCTGGCGGCTCGCTCGCAAGCGTCCCGAGGGGGCACAGTGCTAGACGCACGGGCCCCCGAGGAGAGCGCCGCGAGCGAGCCGAGCGCGGTGCCGGAGGCCGGCTCCGCCGGCCGGGAGGCATCGCGCGGCCAGGGCACGATCTACGAGGTCTTCAGGCAGGAACGGAAGGGGCAGCCGTTCCAGCACGCCGGGTCGGTCGCGGCTCCGGACGAGCAGTTCGCCGAGATCTACGCGCGCGAGCAGTACGGGCGCAGGCAGGAGTCGGTCGCACTCTGGCTTGTCGCCCGCGACGACGTGACCGAGATCGCCGAGTTCCCCGACGAGTTCGACCTCAAGTACCGGCGCGTCGACGGGTACTCGATCAAGGCCCGGCTGCGCGAGGCGCGCGAGCGAGCGGGGACGCTCGACATGGCTCCGGGAGCGAGTGACGCAGCGTGAGCGAGCGCACGGACTTGTTGCTGTCGATCGCCGACGACGAGCTCATTCTCGGGTGGCGGAACTCGGAGTGGACGGGAATCGCGCCCTTCCTCGAGGAGGACGTTGCCTTCTCCTCGATTGCGCAGAACGAGATCGGCCACGCCCGCGCCCTGTACGAGCTTGCAGCTGCAGAGCTCGGCACGACAGCCGACGAGCTCGCGTTCGACCGCAAGCCGGAGGAGTACCGTTGCGCCCCGCTCGTCGAGCTTCGCAGGCTCGAGTGGGCGCGGACGATCGCGCGCCACTGGCTCTACGAGACCGCGGACGAGATCCGGCTCGGCGCGCTGAAGACCTCCGACGACGCCGAGCTCGCGGGTATCGCCGCGAAGATGGACCGCGAGGAGACGTATCACCGCATGCACGCCGAGATGTGGGTCGACCGCCTGCTGTCCACCGACGACGGGCGATCACGGCTGAACGAAGCGGTCGACGAGCTCTGGCCGTACGCGCTCGGAGTTCTCGACGACGAGCTGCGGGCAGAGCTCCGCTCGCGCGCCGAGACGCGACTCGGTAGGGCACTGCCCGACATCGAAGCCGTTCCGCGCGGCGTCCACGAGGACGAGCTCGCAGAGCTCTGGCAGGAGATGACGATGGTGCGCCGTTCTGCTCCCAAGGGCGCGCAGTGGTGAGGAGCCAAGTAACAGACTGTTACTTGGCGCTGTTGCCGTGAGTGCCGTGAGCGAACAGCAGGTGTGGGACGCGTTGGCGGAGATCCCGGATCCGGAGATCCCGGTGATCTCGCTGGTCGACCTCGGAGTGATCAAGAGCATCGCCGTCGACGACGGGCACGTGCGAATCGACTTCACGCCGACGTTCATGGGCTGCCCGGCGCTCGAAACGATGCAACGCGAGATGTGCGCGAAGGTGCAGGAGCTCGGTGCCCGGGCGGAGGTGCGCGTCGTCCTCGACGACTCATGGTCGACGGACAGGATCACGCCCGAGGGGCGCGAGAAGCTCAGAGTCGCCGGGTTCGCCCCTCCTGCTCCCAGATCGGCCGGAAAGCTCGATCTCGTCCAGCTCCAAGGCATCGGTTTCCGATGTCCGTATTGCAACTCGACGGACACGCGTCTCGACAACCTCTTCGGGCCGACTCCGTGCCGCTCGATCCGCTACTGCAAAGCCTGCCGCCAGCCGTTCGAGCAGTTCAAGACAATCTAGATTAGAGCGGCTTGTAGGCCTTCACCGTGGCGCCCTGCGCGCCGTACTTGAGCGCCTTCCGGCGGGTGTCTTCGAACTTCGAGCGCATGTACGTGTTCACGAGGTTGCCGTGCTCGATGCGCTCGAACCCGTGCCGTTCCAATGTCGCTGCGTACTCTGCGTCCAGCAGAGCGCCGGCAATTCAGCCGGTCCAGAGATCGATGTTGCGACGCCCCTCGTCGGACACGGGCTGCTGGATCGTGACGTCCGCGACCTGGATCCGGCCTCCCGGGACGAGGACGCGGTAGATCGAGGAGAACACGGCGTCCTTGTCGGGAATGAGGTCGATCACGCCGTTCGAGATGAGAACGTCGAAGCTCGCGTCGCCGAACGGGAGCTCCTCGGCCTCTCCCTCGACGAAGGTGACGTTGCTCACGCCGAGCTCAGCCGCGCCCGACTGCGCCTTCGCGACCATCTCGGTTGTCATGTCGATTCCCGTGACGGACCCCTTTTCGCCGACCATCAGCGCGGCGACGAGCGAGTCCGTGCCGGCGCCGGAGCCGAGATCGAGCACGCGCTCTCCCGGCTCGAGGCGTCCGAGCGAGAACGGGTTCGCGACACCCGCAAACGACTCCACGATGTGATCCGGCACTTGCGACAGCTCCTCCGGGTAGCCGAGGTCCTCGGCCCAGGCTCGCCCCGTCGGAAAGATGAAGTCCTTCTCCGGCTCCTGCGATACCGACGCATATGTCTTCTTGATCTCGGACTTGAGGAGTCCGATGTCGATTCCGACGTCGACAGCCATCGGCTCACCGCCTTGCTCGAAGGAGTTCGCACGGTAACACCCAGGCGTCAAGAGCGGCGAATGCCGACGCGTGGCGAGGTGGCCCGTCGGAGCGCCGGCGTATCGCTACCGCGCGAGCCGGAGCGATCCCGGCCTAACCCGGTAGACGTGCCCGCTTCCGTCGGATGCCTCGGCGAGAACCCGGTTGAGATCGTCCTCGGTCGCGACGGCTCCGGCCTGGAGCGTCACCTTCGCCTCCTCGGCTTCAGCGTCGATCACGACCTCGGCGACCGGAGCGAGTTGCGCCACCACGCCCTGAATCCGCGCGGCGCACGACTCGCAGCCGGCCTGTTCGACGTCGAAGACAAGATGGCCGCTCTCCACGAGGGTGACCCTACCGCGGATACCCTTGTGGCCACATGGTCGAGATCTTCTTCTGCCCGACCTGAAGCGGGTACGACACACGGGCCGCGAGTCTCGCGGCCGAGATCACGTCTCACACCGACGCAACGGCCAAGATCACACCCGGACAACGCAGCCAGTTCGACGTCGTCGTCGACGGGGCGCTCGTCTTCTCGAAGCAGGCCAAGGGGCGCTTTCCCGAAGACGGCGAAGTCCTCGCCCTCCTCGCCTCTGCTTCCTAGGCCTACCGAAGCAAGAACCCGTCGCCGAGCGGATCGTCCGGGTCGAGCGTGAACACGTGCTCGCCCGTGCGGTAGGCGCTGCCCTCGACCTCGGTGACAACGGCCGGGAGCCCCGCGACACTTGCGTCTCCCACGACCCGCGCGCGGAACTCCGAGCCGATGATGCTCCGATGCCGTAGCTCCTCGCCGCGCGGCAGCCGACCCGAGCGGTCGAGCAGCGCGAGACGGGCCGAGGTTCCGCTGCCGCACGGCGAGCGGTCGACTTCACCGTCGGCGAACACTGTGACGTTGCGCTGTGTCAGGGGACGCTCACCCTCTTCCTGCCAGAAGACCACGCCGTACACGTCGCGGAGCTCCGGCTCCAGCGGATGGACGACGTCCTGCCACGCCTCGACCTCGCGCTTGAGCTCGCGGCCGAGCTCGATCAGCCGTGGAAGCTCGCCGGGAGCGACGCGCTCCTCGACGGAGGCATAGAACGCGCCGCCGAATGCGACGTCCACGGTTCGCTCGGCGAGCTCGACGCCCTCGGCCCAGACGAACGCCGGCACGTTCCGGAATCGCACGGACCGCACGCGCCCGTTCTCGACATGCGCCCAGGTCTCGAGCCGCCCCGAGGGCACGTCGACGACGACGTGGTTCTCTCCTTCGCCGCGCTCGACGATTCCCTCGTCGAGCGCCCAGGTGACGAGCGCGATCGTCCCGTGCCCGCACGCGGTCGAGTACCCGGCGTTGTGGAAGAAGACGACGCCGAGGTCGGCGCCCGCGTCGTTCGGCTCGACGACGAAGCAGCCGTACATGTCCGCGTGGCCCCGAGGCTCGTGCACTAGCAGCCTGCGAACGTGATCTAGGCGCTCGAGGGAGTCGCGCCGCTTGTCGAGGATGGTGCCGCCCTGGGGTACGTCGACGCCACCTGTGACGATGCGAAACGGTTCGCCACCCGTGTGGTAGTCGACCGAGCGAATTTCCACGTCTCGACCTTAACGAGATGAGCACCGGGAGGTTCCCCCAGCATCAGCCGCGACCACGATCCGCGAGTCAGCGGATTCCGGTCTTGCGCAGAGTCGAGCCTACCGGCCGCGGAAGTTCGGAAGGCGCTTCTCGAGGAACGCTTGAACGCCCTCGGTGAAGTCCTCTGTCTCCGTGGCTGCCTGCTGGAGAGCAGCCTCCAGCTCGAGCTGGTCTTCGAGAGACGCGGCGAACGCATGCTCGAAGAGTTGCTTCGTCATCGCGACCGCACGAGTCGGCCGCTCCGCGTACCACTCGGCGAGCTCGGCGACGCGCTTCTCGAACCGCTCGGCAGGCATGTCCTCGGAGACGAGTCCCCAGACCAGCGCCTCGGGTGCGCTCAGCCGCCGGTTGGAGACCATCCACTCGAAAGCCCTGGAAAAGCCGAGAATACGGTGGATGAACCAGGTGCTTCCTGCGTCGGGCACGAGCCCGATTCCGATGAATCCGGGCACGAAGCTCGCCTCGGACGAGGCGATGCGCACGTCACACGCACACGCGAGCGAGAGCCCGGCGCCCGCACATGGGCCGTTGATCGCGGCGATGACAGGCTTCTCGAGCGCGCGGATCGCGCGGACGTTGGGGTGGTACGTCTGATCGAGAGCCTCGCGCACGCCGCCGGGGAACTCCTGGAACTCGCGCAGATCCTGCCCCGAGCAGAAGCCACGACCGGCGCCCGTGAGGACGACGGCGCGTACCGCCGGATCGGCCGCCTGCTCGAGCGCCGCGGCAAGTCTGTCGTGCATCGCTCGATTGATGGCGTTGTAGACCTCGGGCCGATTGAGCGTGATCGTGAGCACGGCTCCGGCGCGGGCTGTAAGGACAACGTCTGCCATGGCCTCAGCCTACTCGGGCTTCCCGCGCTCGAGGAACGCCCTCACCGCGCCCTGAGCTTCCTCCCCGAGCATCGACATCGCGAGCCAGTCGCGCGCGTGGCCGACCGTCTGATGCCACGCGAGATCGCGCCACACGTTGAGCTGCTGCTTCGCGTAGCGCGTCGTCTGAGGCAGTTTTGCGGCGAGCTTCTCGACCCACTCGTCCACGGCGGCATCGAGTTCGGCCTCGGGAACCACACGGTTGACGAGGCCCCATTCGAACGCCTGAGCCGCGGGGATCTCGTCGCAGAGAAAGACGATCTCACGCGCACGCCGATCTCCGACCATGAGCTGGAGCCACTGCGTCGCCCCGCCTGCAGGTACGGAGCCGTGCTGGAGCCCGACATGGCGGATGAAAGCGGTGTCGACGATCACCGAGAGATCGCA
>JAERMP010000087.1 GCA_016844515.1 Thermoleophilia bacterium
CGTCGGCATTGCCGGAGGCGGGACGGTCATAACGGACACACTTGCCCTCTCGGTGCTCGCCGTCGTCGCCGGGTCCGTCGAGAGCGACGCGAGACCGACCGTGCTATTGCTCGAGGTCGTCGTCGGTCTCGTGATCCTCGCGATCTTCTGCGCTCTGGTGCTCCCTCGAGTAACGCGCTGGGTGTTCGCCGGTGTGGGACAGCATCGCGGCGCCCGGTTCCTGTTCATCCTCGTGGCACTCACCGCGGCAGCGCTCGTCGCCGATCGAGCCGGGATCGAGGGGATCGTCGGGGCCTTCTTCGCCGGGCTGGCGCTCAACCGCCTCGTCCCCGCTCGCAGCCGCCTGATGGAGCAGATCGAATTCATCGGTGGCGTTCTGCTCATCCCATTCTTCGTCGTCTTCATCGGGAAGGCCGCGGCCGCATACCTCTCGGGGCGCGTGCTCGGGCTCTCGCAGCCCCAGGTTCGACTTCTCCTCGGCCTCTCGCTGGCGCAGGCGGCGGCGACACTCGCAGCGGTGACGATCGGTGTCGAGATCGGCCTGTTCGACACCGACCTGCTCAACGCGACCCTCGTCGTGGTGCTCGTGACCGTGCTCGTCTCGAGCATCGTCACCCGTGCCGCGGCCCGCAGGATCGAACCACCACTGGTGCAGGGCGAGCGTCTCGCCGAAACGATCTTCGTCCCCACCGATGTGGTCGACGATCCCGCGGTGGTTCGCCTTGCAGCGCGTCTGGCGATGGCGAAGGGCGGAAACGTTCTCGTCGGCGCCGTGGCGGCGACGAGCTCGCGGAGGCAGGCGCGGCTGCTGCCGGCGCGGAGACGCACACGGCGGTGCGACTGGACTCCTCCGCGGCTGACGGCCTAGCAGCCATTGCCGCGGAGCACGAAGTCTCTCTCGTCGTCATCGGCTGGCGCCGCGCGGCTCTTGCCGCAGACATCGTTCTCGGCGGGCAGAGCGCAGACCTCATCGCACTGGCCGACGTCCCGGTCCTCGCCGTCTCGGCCGGAGGGAGCGACTTCCAACGCGTCGTCCTCGCACTCGACCGCGACGACCTGGACGCGCGACGGGCTGGGGAGCGGGATCTCGCGGCCGCTGTGGCTGCAATTGCGTCTGCCGCCGCCCGTGGCCGGGTACTCGTGCTCGCTCCCGAGGAAGGGGCGGCGCGGGAGATCGGGCGGCTCGTAGATGACGATGCCGAGGTCGTGATCGACCCGCGTCCTCGCCGCGACGCCCTCGCGGCGATCGTCCAAGCAGACGATTTGGTGCTCATGCCGGCACGGCTCGGAGGGTCCCCTTTCCATCGCGATGCAGCTGCAGTCGCATCGCTCCCGGTTCGATGCTCGGTGGGTGTTCCTGTGCGGCCACGGGCGACGGCCGGGTTCGTCCACGCGACGGCGACGATCGTCGCCGGCCGCGCGGGCTGACGCTCGACGAGTCCGAGCTCGCCGCGGTCTAGCGATGGACGCTGGGGACGCGCTTCGCAAGCTGGGGGAACCTCCCGGTTTCCCCAGACCCCTTCCACTGGTCCGCTTCGCGGACAATACGCTCCGCGTCTCGTGCAAGACTGGCGCGCGTGCCTGCGACTGTCATCGTCGGTGCGCAGTGGGGCGACGAGGGCAAGGGGAAGATCGTCGACCTGCTCGCCCTCCAGTCGGATCTCGTCTGCCGCTACCAGGGCGGCCCGAACGCCTCCCGACGGGGATCATCGCCGCCAAGCGATGCGCCATCGGAGCCGGCTGCGTCGTCGACCCGGGCGTTCTCGTCTCCGAGCTCGACGAGCTCGAGGCGCGTGGGCACGAGACCCGAGACCTTCTGTTCGTCTCCGGCAACGCTCACCTGATCATGCCCTGGCACGTCGCGCTGGACGGTGCGCGAGAGCGCAGGCTCGGCCGTCTGCAGATCGGCACGACACGGCGGGGAATCGGACCGGCGTACGCGGACAAGGCGACCCGCATCGGGATCCGCGTTCAGGACTTGCTCGACCCCAAGATCTTGCGGCAGAAGATCGAGCTGGCGGCCGCCGAGAAGAACATCTGGCTGCAGCGCGTCTACGAGCTGGAGCCGTTCGATGTCGAGGTGATCGTGGAGACGCACGTCGGCCTGGCCGAGCGGCTCGGCCCGTACGTCGCCGACACGTCGCTTCTGGTGGACCGGTCGTTGCGCGCCGGCGAGCGCGTCCTCTTCGAGGGCGCGCAGGGCACGCTGCTCGACCTCGACCACGGCACGTACCCGTTCGTCACCTCGTCCAGCCCGATCGCCGCAGGCGCCGCAGTGAGCTTCGGTATTGGGCCGAATCGCATCGACGAAGTCCTCGGGGTGTCGAAGGCCTACGTGACGCGTGTGGGCGAGGGGCCGTTCCCGAGCGAGATCGAGGGGCCAGACCATGCGCGCGTGCAATCGCTCGGCCATGAGTTCGGCACGGTGACCGGGCGCGAGCGCCGGTGCGGCTGGCTCGATTTCGTTGCTCTTCGGTTCGCCGTCCGCGTGAATGGCATCACGTCGCTCGCGCTGACCAAGCTCGACGTGCTCTCCGAGTTCGCGGAGATTCCCGTCTGTGTGCGCTACCGGCTCGAGGACGGCACCGAGACCGAGGAGTTTCCCGCGCACCAGAGCGACTTCCACCACTGCCGGCCGGTGTTCGAGACGCTGCCAGGGTGGGGGAGGGCGATCGAGGAGGAGCTCCCCGAAGCGGCGCGCGCGTACGTCTCGTTCGTCGAGGCGGCGCTGGGGGTTCCCGTGACGCTCGTCGGCACAGGAGCCGCCCGCGAGCGCGTGCTGGCTCTCGGTTAGCGGATCACGTGCGACCCAGCACGAGCCAGGCGCGCGCCGTGAGCGTGAACGCTCCGCTTGGCTCGCCGAGCCGCCGGAAGCAACTCTCTCGGAGAGCTTCCTGAGTCGGTGGGTCGAGCGAGGCGCAGTACGCGCCGGACGGTGCAAGACCGGTCGGGAACGGTCGCCAATAGTCCTCGAAGCCGACGTATGAGGCCTCGACGACAAGCTCGCCGGTCTCGACGTCCCGGAGGCCGCAGTGCTCCCAAAGCTCCCGCAATTCGCTTCTCGAGCAGTAGTGCATCGTTCGACCCTCGTCCGGGGCATCGGGGTCGAGCTCGAGCGCCGCATCCCAGAAGATCCGCAGCATCGTCATGGCGTCGGCGTAATCCCACACACAGGAGCTGACGAGCCCGCCGGGTCGAGCGGCTGCTCGCATTGCATGGACGCCGGCCGCTGTATCGGTCATGAAGTTGACCACGAGTTGGGACATGACCACATCGAATGCGACGCCGAAGTCAGGAAGGCGCTCGGCGGTTCCCACGCGCACGTCGGCGCCGGGCACGCGGCGACGGCACACGTCGACGAACGGCTCGGACGGATCGACCGCCGCGACTCGCTCAGGCCCGAGTGTCTCTGCCAGCGCCTTCGTCAGCGGCCCGGGCCCGCATCCGACGTCGAGCGCACGGCTCCCTTTGCCAATGTCGACGGCCGCGATGTGCGCGCGCGAGAGAGCGGGGCCGTAGCGGCCGACGTGCTGGTCATACGCCTCGGTGGAAACGAACATGGCTTCGCCGTCGCGTCTCACCGCGACGAGCATCGGACGATTGCTGCGCCCTGTCAAGTAGCGACAATAGACTCGGCTCGATGCGCGTTCTCCTCGTCGGCTCCGGTGGCCGTGAGCACGCGCTCGCCTGGAAGCTCGCGCAGTCCCCGGCGCTGACCGAGTTGCACGCTGCACCGGGAAACCCGGGGATCGCGCGGCTCGCGCACTGCCACCCGATCCGGGCCGAGGACCCGGAGGGATTGTTGGGCCTGGCCAGGTCGCTGGACATCGACCTCGTCGTCGTCGGGCCCGAGGTTCCGCTCGTCATCGGCCTCGCCGACGTGCTGCGCCGATTCGGCTTCGCGGTCTTCGGCCCAGGAAAGCGAGCGGCGGCGATCGAGGGCTCGAAGTCGTTCGCGAAGGAGATCATGGCGGCCGCGGGGGTGCCGACCGCCGGACCGCTCCCGATCGCGCGTCCGCCGTGCGTCGTCAAGGCCGACGGGCTCGCCGCGGGAAAGGGGGTTCACGTCTGCCGATCGCAGGACGAGGTGGATGCTGCGTTGCGCGCGGTGGGCGGCGCCGGAGAAAAGGTCGTTGTCGAGGAGCTTCTCGAGGGCCCTGAGGTCTCGCTCTTCGCGATCTGCGACGGGCGAGAAGCGCTTCCACTCGTCTCGGCACAAGACTTCAAGCGAGCGCGCGACGGGGACGAGGGGCCGAACACGGGCGGGATGGGCGCCTATGCGCCAGTTCCCGGTATCGGGCCAGCTGAGGTCGACGAGCTCGTCTCGAGCGCAATTCGTCCGGTCCTCGCCGAGCTCGATCGGCGCAGCACACCGTTCATCGGATTGCTCTATGCCGGTCTGATGCTGACGCCGGACGGGCCCCGCGTCCTCGAGTTCAATTGCCGTTTCGGCGATCCGGAGACCCAGGCGGTTCTTCCCCTCCTCGAAGGCGATCTTCTCGAGGTTCTGGCCGCAGCGTCGACCGGGGAGCTCGCCGGTGTGGTGATGGGAGCGAGTGCTGAGTCCGCGGTGACTGTCGTGCTGACCGCAGAGGGGTATCCGGCAGCCGGCAGCCGTGGGAGCCAGATCACCGGCGTGGATGGCGCGGAGGCTGACGGAGCTCTGGTGTTCCACGCAGGCACTGCGCTCCACGGTGACCGACTGGTCACCAATGGCGGGAGGATCCTCGGTGTCACTGGCCTCGACGACACGGTCGCCGGTGCAAGAGATGCGGCCTACGCGGCCGTGGATCGCATCGAGTTCGAGGGCATGCGTTACCGCTCGGACATCGCTCTGGCGGCAGCGGGCGGTCGCGTGTTGGGCCTTTCCGGGCCTCCGGAGGTCTGACGTCACGCCGCGCGCCTGGGGCCACCCCTCGCCTCCACCCACCTTTGAGCCTATCGTCGAAGGTGGCACGAGTGGTCGACGGGCTCGTGCCGAAAGGGTGACAACTGGCCCTCAGGCACGCCGACTAGAATCGACTCGGTGATCTCCCGCTACGCCAGACCGGCCATGGCGCTCGTCTGGTCGGAGGAGGCAAAGCTCGGGCGCTGGCTGGCAGTCGAGTTGGCTGCGCTGGACGCGTGGGCTCAGGTCGGGGTCGTGCCGTCCTCCGCGGCTCGGGCTGTTCGCAACAGTGCGCGAGCTCCGAGTGTGGAGCGTGTTGCTGAGCTCGAGCGTACGACGAATCACGATGTCGCCGCGTTCGTCGATGCGGTTTCCGCCGACCTCGGACAGGACGGCCGTTGGCTGCACTACGGCCTGACGTCCTCCGACGTGCTCGACACCGCGCTTGCTCTCACCGTCCAGGATGCGGGTCAGCTTCTGCTCGAGGGCATCAAGCGCGCTTTCACCGTCGTGGCCAGCCGTGCCGAGGAGCACCGTGACACGCTCACTATCGGACGGACCCACGGCGTCCACGCCGAGCCGACGACGTTTGGGCTCAAGCTCGCAGGCTGGGCATTCCAGCTCTCGCGGGATCAGGTGCGCCTCGAGCACGCGCTCGCGGGGATGCGGGTCGGAAAGCTCTCGGGCGCCGTTGGCACGTATGCGACGACCACTCCAGACGTCGAGCGGATCGCCTGCGAGGCACTTGGGCTCGAACCCGCTCCTAGCTCGACACAGATCCTGCAGCGCGATCGACACGCGGAGCTCCTGTCGTCACTCGCGCTCGTCGCATCCTCGCTCGACCGCTTCGCGCTCGAGATCCGGCATCTCGCTCGGACGGAGGTGCGTGAGGCGGAGGAGCCGTTCGCGCGCGGGCAGAAGGGCTCGTCCGCAATGCCGCACAAGCGCAATCCGATCGTGTCCGAGCGGATCTGTGGTCTTGCCCGCGTCGTGCGTGGATACGCGCTCGTCGGACTCGAGAACGTTGCGCTCTGGCACGAGCGCGACATCTCGCACTCGTCGGCGGAGCGCGTCGTGCTGCCAGATGCGTTCCTCGCGGTCGACTACATGCTCGACCGCTTCGCGTGGCTCGTCGAAGGCCTCGTCGTTCGCCCCGAGCGGATGCGGGCGAACCTCGAGGCGACCGGCGGGCTGTTCTTCAGTCAGAGGCTGCTGTTGGCGCTCGTCGAGTCGGGCCTCGACCGTGACACGGCATATCGTGCCGTCCAGGGACATGCGATGCGCGCGTGGGACGAGGGTCTCGACTTCCGCGACCTCGTTCGCGCGGATGCGGAGATCACGGGCCGCGTGGACGTGGCCGGGATCTTCGACATCGGCGCGTTCACCCGGCACGCGGACGTGGTGTTCGCGCGCCTTGGCGCCCTCGTCGCAGAGAAGGAGGAAGTGAGCGCATGACGGTTGACGCGGTACACATCGCGAGCGGCAAGGTGCGAGAGATCTACGCGCTCGGCGACGACGCGCTCGCCCTCGTCGCGAGTGACAGGATCTCCACCTTCGACGTCGTCCTCCCGACGCCGATCCCGGACAAGGGACGCGTCCTGACCGGACTCTCGGCATTCTGGTTCGCCCGGACGCGCGAGATCGTGCCGAACCACCTTCTCGAGATCCGCGACGACGGGCGGACGATGGTGTGCCGAAAGCTCGACATGCTCCCGATCGAATGCGTGGTGCGCGGGTACCTCGCAGGATCGGGGTGGGGCGACTACCGGCGGACAGGTGCGGTCTGTGGTCATGAGCTGCCGGCTGAGCTCGAGGAGTCCGCGCGGCTGCCGGAGCCGATCTTCACGCCCGCTACGAAGGCGAAGGAGGGCCACGACCTCAACATCGACGAGGAGCGGGCAGAGCTTCTCTGCGGCGCCGACCGCTACAGGGGAGCGAAGCAGGCGTCGCTCGCCCTCTATCGATTCGCCTCGGCCCATGCCGAGGCGCGCGGGATCATCCTGGCGGATACGAAGTTCGAGCTCGGCCTCGACGCCGATGGAGCGATCGTGCTCGGGGACGAGGCGCTGACGCCCGACTCGTCGCGGTTCTGGCCTGCGGACAGCTACATGCCGGGGCGGCCCCAGCCATCATTCGACAAGCAGTTCGTCCGGGATTGGTGTGAGACGACTGGGTGGGACAAGACCGCGCCAGGACCGGAGCTTCCCGACGACGTGGTTTCCGGGACCCGTGCGCGGTACATCGAAGCGTTCGAGCGACTCACCGAGATCCCCTTCGCTGACTATCTCGCGCGACCGGGCGTCGTTCTATGAGGGCGACGGTTTTGGTTCGGCCGAAGCAGGGCATTCTCGACCCACAGGGAGACGCCGTCCAGCGCTCGCTTCGCAAACTCGGCTTCGACGTCTCCACAGCCCGTGTTGGGCGCGTGATCGACATCGAGCTCGAAGCCGATGACCCCGATGACGCACGGGCCAGGATCGAGCGCATGTGCGGAGACCTGCTGGCGAATCCGCTCATCGAGAGCTTCGAGATCCAGGTCGAGGACGCATGAGTTCACGGAGAGGTACGGACACGCGACGAGCGGGTGTAGGGGCGACGCTTGCGTCGCCCGGATGTGACGGGTACTCGAGGGCGAGGCGAGCCTCGCCCCTAGAGTGGGCTGGAGCCGGTGCGGGCGAGGCGCGGGCATGAGCGACGGACCCGTCGTTGCGGTCGTCGTCTTCCCGGGCTCGAACGATGACCGCGACGCCGCATGGGCAGTTGGAGCCATGGGCGCTGAGCCGGCGCTCGTATGGCACGAGGAGCCAGAGCTTCCGGTCGACACCGGCGCCGTCGTGCTCCCGGGGGGCTTCTCGTACGGCGACTATCTGCGGACAGGCGCGATCGCCAGCCTCTCGCCTGCGATGGACGCAGTCCGCCGGTTCGCCAACGACGGGGGCCCGGTGCTCGGCATCTGCAACGGATTCCAGATCCTGTGCGAGTCACGCTTGCTTCCGGGCGTGCTTCGTCCCAACCGGCAGCTCGAGTTCGTCTGTCGCGACGTCCGACTTCGCGTCGAGAACGCCGACACGCTCTTCACCCGCCGCTGCGCGGTCGGCCAGGAGCTCGTTATCCCCGTCAAGCACGGCGAAGGTGCCTGGTACGCCGACGACGGGACCTTCGTCCAACTCGCTGCGCGCGGCCAGATCGTGTTTCGCTATGACGAGGACGTGAACGGCTCGCTCGGAGGCGTCGCCGGCGTGATCAACGAGGCGGGCAATGTGATGGGCCTCATGCCTCACCCCGAGCATGCCGTCGATCCGCTGCTCGGTTCCGCAGACGGAGGGCTCCTATTGGCCGCTCTCGTCGACGCAGCTGCTGCGCACCTGCTCGTAGCCGCGTAGCCCCGCGCCGCCTACATGGCGGTCACGACAACCGATCGCGCGCCAGCTAGCAGCCGAGCCCGAGCGCTTCTCTCAGCACGGGCGCGCGCTCGAGCGCCGCCCGCAGTCGCTCGAGATCGCGCGCCCGCATGGTGACGGGACCGCGCCTTGCCGATCCCGCAGTCGTGTATGCGTAACGGATGAGGCGCTCGCCGCTGCGCGTCTCGAGAAGCTGGACGACGACAGAGAACCGCTTGTCGCCGGCACGCTGGGGCACGGCGACTTCCTCGATCAAGGTCGCGGCGCCCCAGGGAGTCGCAGCCGTCCTCCCGTTCGCAGCCGCCGTTGCCATGCCACGAGCCTAGGCGGCCGACATTCACGAGTGGGAAACGTCTTCGTGCCAAGACTGGAACAGTCGTATCCTCGGCGGATGCACGACATCGTCATCGTCGGTGCGGGAACCGGGGGCTGCGTCCTGGCCTCGCGCCTAACCGAGGACCCCGACGTCTCGGTGCTGCTGATCGAGGCAGGCGCACGCTCTCGCAAGCTCGAGACGAAGATTCCTGCAGCGTTCTCGAAGCTCTTTCGCACCGAGGTGGATTGGGGCGACTCGACGGCTCCCCAGAGCGGGCTCGATGGACGGGAGATCGTGTTCCCCCGCGGGCGCATGCTGGGCGGCACCGCTGCGATGAACGCGATGATGGTGCTGCGCGGCCACCGGGCGGACTACGACGCCTGGGCCGCCCATGGCTGCCCAGGCTGGTCGTGGGCCGACGTCGAGCCTGCGTTCGCCCGCAGCGCGGAGGCCGAGTTCCCACTTGCGGAGCTCCCGGATCGGCACGTGCTCGCAGAGGCCTTCGTCCACGCCGCACAGGCCGTCGGGATTCCGTTCACGGAAGACCTGAACGCGGAGGAGAACGCGGGCGTCGGCTTCGTCCCCGTCTCGCAGCGCCGCGGCCGGCGCTTCAGCGTCCTCGACGGTTACCTGGGTCCGGCGCGCAGGCGTCCGAACCTGACCGTCGTCACCGGAGCGCTCGTCACGCGAGTTCTCGTGGAGAACGGGCGCGCCGTCGGTGTCGCATACCGCGCCGACCAAGAGGACGAGGTCGAGGACGAGGCCCTCGCCAACGACGAGGTGATTCTCTGCGCGGGCGCGATCGGCACGCCGCAACTCCTACAGCTCTCCGGGATCGGCCCGCGCGCCGCACTCGACGATGTCGGGGTCGATGTCCTGCACGAGCTCCCGGGAGTCGGGGCCAACCTCATCGACCACTTGGCGAACGGCCTCCTCGTTTCCACGAAGGGCGTCGAGACGCTCGCGACGGCCCAGTCCCTGCGGAACCTCGCCCGCTGGGCGATTCGAGGTCGAGGCCCGCTCACGTCGAATCTCGGTGAAGCAGTCGCCCTCATCCGGACGAGACCGGATCTCCTCGCCCCGGATCTCGAGCTCCTCCTCGCGCCGGTGCTGTTCGAGGAGGAGGGCCTGAAGCAACCCACCGAGCACGGGCTCACCCTGGCCGTCGTCCTCCTCGCGCCGAAGAGCGTGGGCACCGTGACCCTGCGCTCGGCCGATCCCTGCGTCCCGCCCGCGATCGACCCGCGCTATCTCACGGATCCCGGAAGCGAGGACATCGCGACGCTGCTGAACGGCCTTCGGCTCGCGCGCCGCATCCTCGCCCAGGAGCCTCTCGCCGGCTTCGTGGACAGCGAGCTGCTGCTCGGACGACGACCTCCGCGTGCACATCCGTCAGCTGTCACAGACCCTGTACCACCCCGCGGGCACGTGCAGGATGGGCTCGGATCCGCTCGCCGTCGTCGACCCGGAGCTGCGCGTGCGTGGACTCGAGGGCTTCCGCGTGGCCGACGCCTCGATCATCCCCGTGCTTCCTAGCGGCCACACCAACT
>JAERMP010000253.1 GCA_016844515.1 Thermoleophilia bacterium
CCAAAAGGGGATGCCGAACCAGGTCGCCGTCATGCGCAAGGTCGCCGGGCGCTGGAAGTACATCGAGTACCAGCTGTCGGGGTCGCGTTACAGCGTGATTGGCCAGGGCCAGTTCTGCGCCTCGTGCCACGCGCAGGCGAAGGCCAACGACTACGTCTTCACGAAGCGCTAGAGGCGGTCCGCGGAGCTACGCGGCGGCTTTCCTGCGCTGGTACCCCATGAAAAGCGCGACGATCCCGCCGAGGACGAGGATGATTCCGGCGATGAACCCGACGAGGCCGACGAACAGCATGAGCAGAACACCGACAATGATGAGGCCGAGGCCGATGAGGAGATTGTTGTTCATGACACGCCGGTTCGCGGGCAATTTTCAGATTCCTGCTTCGTCTACGCGGATCGAACGCGCCTGAACGCGTCGATCGCGCGCTCGAGGTGCGCGCGTTCGAGCGCCGCCGACATCTGAACGCGGACGCGAGCCGTCCCCTCGGGGACAACCGGGAAGCCGAAGCCCGTTACGAAGACGCCTTCGTCGAGGAGGCGCGCCGAGAGAGCTATCGCCTCGGCTGTCTCTCCGACGATGATCGGGATGATCGCCGCCTCGCCGTCGAGCGGGTTGTAGCCGGCTTCGACGAGCATCTCCCGGAAGACCCGCGTGTGCTCGCGGAGACGAACGAGGAGCTCAGGTTGCTCGAGCATGACCTGGACGGCGCGGAGCGCGCTGCACGCGACCGTGGGGGGTAGAGCGTTCGAGAAGAGCTGCGGGCGGGAGCGCTGCGCGAGCAGGTCGCAGACCTCCTCCGACGCCGCAACATAGCCCCCGGCGGCTCCGCCGAGCGCCTTTCCGAGCGTCCCCGTGATGACGTCGACCTCGCCCAACAGGCCGAAGTGCTCCACGGTCCCGCGGCCCGTCTCTCCGAGGACTCCCACCCCGTGCGAGTCGTCCACGATCACGACCGCGTCGAACTCGTGCGCCAGCTCCACGATCTCGGGCAGCTTCGCGAGGTCGCCCTCCATCGAGAACACACCGTCCGTGACGATCAGCTTGCGCGCCGCGCGCGGTGACGCAGCGAGCCCGTCGCGAAGCGACGACATGTCCGAGTGCGGGTAGATGACCTTCTTCGCCGGTCGGGAGAGGCGAATGGCGTCGATCAGGCTCGCGTGGTTCAACGCGTCGGTGAGAATCACCGTTGTGTCGTCCGTGAGGCTCGGGATCGCCGCTTCGTTGGCGTTCCAGCAGGACACATAGGTCAGCGCAGCCTCCGTGCCCGAAAGATCGGCGAGCGCCCGCTCGAGAGCGTGGTGTGGCTCGAAGGTCCCGCAGATGAAGCGAACCGACGCCGTTCCCGCTCCGTAGCGCTCGAGGCCCTCGATGCCGGCGCGAACGACCTCGGGATGGGCCGCGAGCCCGAGATAGTTGTTCGAGGAGAGGACGATGACCTCACCGCGTCCCGCCATCCGTACGACCGCGCCCTGCGCCGACTCGAGTGTCAGGAACCGCTTGTAGGTTCGCGCCTCGCGAAGCGCGTCGAGCTCGGCCCCCAGCTGCTCGTTCAGCGTCACACTCATCCACCCGCTCCGTTCGGTCGCAGGACAATCTTGCAGGCCTCGCCCGTCTCGAGCAGAGCGAAGCCCTCTTCGAAACGCTCGAGCGGGAGCTCGGCCGTGATCAGAGGGCGCAGATCGACGACGCCGTGCTCGAGCAGCCAGCGAGTCGTGTACCAGGTCTCCCAGATCTCGCGTCCGTTGACCGCGCTCACCGTCAGGTTCTTGAAGATGAGCGACTCGGCGATGTCGATGGTCGCAGGTTTCGACGGAATCCCGAAGAGGACGACGTTGCCTCCGTGACGGACGATTCCGAACGCGTCCTCGATCGCTCGCAACGCGCCCGACATCTCGAAGACGATGCCCATACCTACACCCTCGTTGTGCTCGGCGAACCATTCCGGCACGTTCTCGACCTCGTCGACGTTGACGACATCGTCCGCGCCCAGCATTCGTGCCAGCTCGAGCCGGTAGGGCACGTGATCGGACGCGAGGAGGCGGCCTGCCCCAAAGGCCCGTGCGATGGCGATGGCGAAAAGCCCCACGGGGCCGCACCCGAGAACGGCAACCGCACGGCCTGCGAGATCCTGCGTCGCAGTGGCGAATACCGCATTGCCGAAGGGCTCCTGGAGACAGGCGAGCTCGGGAGGAAGCTTCGCGCGATCGTTTTGCCAGATCACGGAAGCCGGAACCGCGACGAAGTCGGCGAACCCGCCGTTTCGGTCGACGCCGAGGATCTGCGTCCGCTCGCACATATGCGCTTTTCCGGTCCGACAGTGGAAGCAGGTTCCACAGGTGACGTGGCTTTCGGCGGATACGTAGTCGCCTTCCGCTACCCCGCGAACGCTGCTCCCTATCGCCACGACGGTCCCGCAAAGCTCGTGGCCCAGCGTGAGCGGGGGGTGCACGCGCTCGGACGACCACTGGTCCCAACGGTTGATGTGCAGATCCGTGCCGCAGATGCTCGCTGCTTCGATCTGGAGGAGGACCTCGTCCGGCCCCGGTGTCGGTACCGGGAGCTCGTCGAGGACGAGCCCGGGCCCGGCTTCGCGCTTGCGGATGGCGCGCATCGTCGGCACTAAACCGATCTTGCCACGCCGATCAAGCATCAAGGCCAAGTAACAGTCTGTTACTTGGCTTCATGGCACTCGACGCATCGTGGCACGTCCGCACAGCCTTTCGGATTTCCACCGATGCTCTCCCGGCGTCGCCCCGCGAGGATTCGACCGGTGAGCCGGCTTCTCCCTCCGCCGTGGAAGACGAAAGTCGTCGAGCCGATCGAGCTCCGCTCTGCCTCCGAGCGACGAATCGCGATCGGAGAGGCCGGGTACAACACCTTTCTGCTCCGCTCGGAGGACGTGTTCGTCGACCTTCTCACGGACAGTGGGACCTCGGCGCTCTCCCAGGAGCAACGCGCGGCAATGGAGTTGGGCGACGAGGCGTACGCCGGCTCGCGCAGCTTCTTCCGCCTCGAGCAGGTCGCCCGTGAGACGTTCGGCTACCGGTACCTGATTCCCGCTCACCAGGGCCGCGGTGCAGAGCACCTGCTCGCGCTCGCGCTCGTCCGGCCCGGGACGATCGTCCCGTCGAACCTCTACTTCACGACGTCGCGCGAGCACGTGGAGCTCGCCGGGGGGCGCTGGGTCGACGTCGCCGTCGAGGAAGCGACCGATCCCGAATCGCCGTTCGCGTTCAAGGGCAACATCGACCTCGCGCGGCTCGCGGAGATGGAGAACCTGGCGGCGGTGCGAGCGCTGACCCGCGAACACGGCGTCCCCTTCATCCTCGACGCAACCCGGATCTCCGAGAACGCCCTCTTCGTCAAAGAGCGCGAGCCGGGCTACGAGGAACGGTCGCTGCGCGAGCTCATCCGTCTCATCGCCGACCACGCCGACGGAGCGATCTTCAGCTCCAAGAAGGACCACTTCGTGCCGATCGGCGGCTTCGTCGCCGTGAACGATCTCGAGCTCGCCCGTCGCATACGCGAGCAGGTCGTCGTCTACGAGGGCTTCCCTCACTACGGAGGCATGGCCGGGCACGACATGGAGGCACTCGCTCAGGGAATCCGCGAATCGACTGACGATCGGGTCGTCGGGGCGTACGTGTCCCAGGCGCGGTACCTCGGGACACTGCTCGCCGACGCCGACGTTCCCATCGTCGTCCCGATCGGCGCACATGCCGTTTTCGTCGACGCGAAGCGCCTCCTCCCCCATCTTGACCAGACGGAGTTCCCGGCCCAGACGCTCGCGGCGGCGTTCTACCTCGCCGGCGGCGTCCGCTCGATGGAGCGTGGAATCGTCTCGGGCCAGCACGGCTCGGACCCCTACGATGGGCTCGAGCTCGTAAGGCTGACCCTTCCGCGCCGGGTGTACACACAGGAGCACCTCACGTGGGTCGCCGATGTCGTGAAGCACGTCCAATCGCGAGCCGAGGAGATCCCGGGGCTCCGGATCACGTACGAGCCCGAGCACCTGCGCTTCTTCCAGGCGCGCTTCGCGCCACTCGAGGTCTTTCCCGATCTCGCAATCGAGAACGCGTAGAGGCTTGATGCGAAATTGGCGCGACGCCGGGGTCGGTCACGACCAAGCTGGGCGCCAGACGTACGCGTCGTGCAGGCTTGAAGCCTGTGCGACGCGCGCGGGTGGCGATCCAGCGCCGAGTCGTGGCCGGCATCCAGCCCGCGTGAATTTCGCATCACGCCTCTGGGTGTCACCGGCTCTCGTCGACGCTTAGCCCGCTCAACAGGAAAGCCCTTCCAGCGCGCCGAACTCGGGCGGCGGGAGCGCCTGAGGCGCGGACGGGGAGCCGCCGACCGCGCGAAGGGCGCGAGCGACGCGAGTGACACGACCGCGCGAGTCCCCGAATACGACGATGGTCGATCGCCCGGTCTGGAGCTCGAGCTGCGCGCCGCCGTCGAGAACCGCCGCAGGAACGCCGCGAACGATCGTCCGTTCGACGGCAGGACCCGACGGAGACGAGCCATAGAGCGCAAGATGCCTCCGGCAGGCGGGCCAGACCTGGATCTCGATGGGAGGAGCACAACCCATGTCGTCCTGCGGTGTGCAGTCGCCGTAGACGAACGAGACGAAGTCAGCCGTGTCGGACCGGCGCAGCACGGTGACGAGCTGTAGGCCCTCGACCCGCTCGCCGGCGAAGTAGAGAGGCCGATCATCGAACGCGCGGGCTTCCTCGAGCGTCAATCGCGCTGGTGCCGCCGACCTCCCGTCCCCGGCTCCCCCGGCGCCCGCGAGCACGAGCATCGCGACGGCAGACGCGACGACCCCGAGCAGCGGACGCATCAAGGGTTCACCTGATGGAGCCCGATGAACGCGGTCCAACCGTCGGACGCGGCGTAGTCGCCGTCGCACTGCTTGA
>JAERMP010000088.1 GCA_016844515.1 Thermoleophilia bacterium
GCGCCTTCGTCGAGGTTCGCCGCGTCGCTGAAGCCGAACGACGCGTACCTCGTCTTGAACTTCTGCGCGCTCTGGAAGAAGCAGACGACCTTGCCGTCCATGGCGTACGCGGGCATCCCGTACCAGGTTCTCGGCGAGAGGGCTGGCGCGC
Source organism: Thermoleophilia bacterium (assembly GCA_016844515.1). The sequence goes on from JAERMP010000088.1 coordinate 152, forward strand.
TGGCTTTGATGATGGCATGGAGCCGCTCGGCCATGGCGCGATCCGGTTCCGGCATCTCGGCGATCTTCGCGAGCACGTCGTGTTCCCCGTCCGCCTTGCCCGCACGTCGTCCGCGGCGCGCGGCCGCCTTGAGCTCTTGGGCGCGCTCCCTCATCGCGGCTCGTTCCTCGTCCGTGAATCCCTGGGACGCCTTGCCGGTAGCGGTCGTAGCGGACGTCTTCGTGCCCTTCTTTGCAGGTTTCCTCTCAGCCATTGCGAAGCACCTCCGTGCGTCGAACGAGTCCTAGCAACTTGACCTCCGCCTCGATCGCCGGACGCTCAGCGGAGCTCCTGGATGCGGATGTCCATGGCGGTCAGGGTAGTTGCGGCTCCGTGACCGGCGCTTTCCTCAGCTCGGACGACCCTCTTCTCGATCAAGCCTCGAAGTACACCAGCGGTTGTGCGGTCAGCGACGGATCAGATGCGTGCAAGTCGCTCGGCGGGATGGCATTCGGGTCGCGTTCAAGCGCCATTCCCGCACACTGGCGCACCCGACGGCGACCTCTTCGCGCCGCTACGCGCCGGGCGCTTGGTACTGGACTTGCTCCGCCTTGCGCAGGGCGTCCATCGTTTCGTCGACGGTCAGCAGGACTGTCGTTTCCAGCGAGCTAAGGGCACCGCCGCTACTAATCGCCAGCGCAACCGCGGCCATGGAAACGTTGTCGGGGGCCTCCCAGAGCGTGTAGCCGTCGTGTGTGCCGAAGGCGTACCAGAACCCGTGGAGCTTCCCATCGACCGACTCGATGTATGACTGAGCGGCCTTTCGGCGATCCTCCGGGTTGCCGATCAGCCTGGCCCAAGTCTCCGGCGTGTAGCTGAACCTCGAAAGATAGAGCGGCATCGTCCCTCCTCTCGTTCGCCGACCCGGGCGAGTCGCCGGTAGGCGTCGAAGTATGACCGGGGGGAGAGCAGTCTGGCCTGAGGCGGCCTGGGGCGAATTCGTTTGCGACGAGGTCGTGGTAGCGGCGATCTAGTGTCGAGCGACATTCCTGAACACTCGCGCAGGTAGCTGCTCCGTCGCTCGAACGTCACGCCAGCGGCACCCGACACAGGCGTCGACCGTCGCGTGCATCGGGAGCGCGCAGCGTTTCAGTAGCATCGCGCCGTGCGCGAGTTGCGTCCGGGCCTGTGGCACTGGGAGGCACCGCACCCGCAGTGGCGGCCGACCGAGCCGTGGAGCGAGAACGTGTCGTCCTACGCGATCGACGACGGGGAGCGGCTGCTGCTCTTCGATCCGCTGGCCGTGCCGAGCGAGCTTGGGGACCTCGCGGCCAGCCGCGAGACGACGATCGTGCTCACCGCGCCATGGCATGAGCGCGACGCGCAGAGCCTGGTCGAGCGGCTCGGCGTGCCGGTCTACACGCCGCTGCCCGACACCGCGCAGGACCTCATGGACATGTACGGCCTCACCGCCGAGCAGGCTGGCGACGGCAGTCCCGACCTCGTCTGGCTGCTCCGCGAGAAGAAAGGCGAGGCACGCCCGTACTCGTCCGGCGACCGGCTGCCGTTCGGTGCCGACGTGTTCCCCGGGCATAAGGCGAACGACACTGTGCTCTGGGTCGAGAGCCAGCGTGCGGTGATCTCCGGCGACACGCTCGTCGACTTCGGCCGGGGCCTCGAGATCAACGAGAGGTGGCTCCGCCCTGGCGTGACGCGCGAGGAGATCGCCGAGGGGCTGCGCCCGCTACTCGCACTGCCGGTCGAGCACGTGCTTGCGACGCACGGCGGGCCGACCGACCGGGCCGCCCTCGAGCGCGCGCTGTCCTCTACCTAGTTCGTTCAAGGGACATTCCCACACGCTCGCGCAAGCCTGCGCCATCTCGCAGGGCCCGCTGATGCGTTATTAGCGAGACTCTCGAGATGGCCGAGCCGCATCCGCCGATCGAGCCGTATGACCACGGGATGCTCGACGTGGGCGATCACAACCTCGTGTACTGGGAGGCGTGCGGCAACCCGGACGGAAAGCCTGCACTGGTCGTTCACGGCGGGCCGGGATCGGGTTGCGGTACGGGTAGCCGTCGCTCCTTCGACCCCGACCGCTACCGGGCGGTGCTCTTCGACCAGCGCGGCTGCGGTCGCAGCACGCCGCACGCGAGCGACCCCGCCGCGGACATGAGGGTGAACACGACGGAGCACTTGCTCGCGGACATGGAGCTGCTGCGCGCACACCTCAGGATCGAGAAATGGCTGCTGTTCGGAGGGTCGTGGGGATCGACGTTGATCCTCGCCTACGCCGAGCGGCATCCAGAGCGCGTGTCGGCGATTGTCATACCCAGCGTAACCACGTGCCGACGGTCCGAGATCGACTGGCTCTACGGGGGCGTGGGACGCTTCTTCCCCGAGGAATGGGAGCGGTTTCGAGCCGGTGTTCCCGAGGCCGAGCGCGACGGCAATCTCCTCGCGGCGTACGCGCGGCTCATGGAGGACCCTGATGCGAACGTCCGCGGCATAGCCGCCGCCGACTGGCTGGCGTGGGAAGACACGGTCATCTCGCAGGAACCGCATGGGGTGCCCAAGGCGTACAGCTCGCGGCCGCCCGCCGCGCAGCTCGCCTTCGTACGGATCTGCGCCCACTACTACTCGAACGGAGCGTGGCTGGAAGAGGGTGCGCTGCTTCGTGACGCGGATCGCCTGGCAGGCATTCCAGGTGTTCTCATCCACGGCCGCCTCGACATGGGCTCCCCGCTCGGCACCGCTTGGGAACTCGCGCGAGCCTGGCCGGACGCGCAGCTCGTGGTCGTCGACGACGCAGGACACACGGGCAGCAAGGCCATGAATAGCGGAGTCCTCGAAGCGCTCGAACGGTTTGTACGCGATTGAGGGACACTTCCGATCACTCGGGCACCCGATTGTGGTCTCCGCCGTAATGCAGTTGGCCTAGGCAGCCACAGGTGGCTAACGGACCTATCACGGCCGCCAGGCTGGTTCGCCATCCCAGACCTCGTTTTCCGTGATCCGGCGTACGTCGTCGCCGTTGGCGTTCATCACGTAGATCTCGATCTCATGCGCATTCGGGTTCGAGCGGTCGGATGCGAAGGCGATCAGGCGGCCGTCCTGTGACCACGCGGGCGAGCCATCGTTCGCCTGGGACTCAGTCAGCCGCTGCTCCTCTCGGCCGTCGGCGCCCACGACGTAGATCTCGCCGCTCGTTCCGCACTCGTGGAAGCAGGTTCTGCCGAAGCGATCGCGGAAGGAGGTGAACGCGATGCGCTTCCCATCGGGCGACCAGTCGGGCTCTCCGCCGTCGCTCGTCAGCTTCCTGAGCGTGCGGCCCTCGAGTGCGACGAGGTAGAGCGCGGCGCTCGGACTCTCGGAACCGGTACTTGGCGCGATTCGCGTGAATGCGATCATCGATCCATCCGGGGACCACGCGGGGCTGAAATCGAAGGTCGGCCATGCAGCCTGCGTCAGCTGGACCTCGTCGTCGCCGGCCTCGCCCAGCACGAAGATGCCGCTGCGCGCCCCGGCTGTGCCTTGGTCGACGATGCGCGTGAACGCGATGCGTTTCCCGTCCGGCGACCAGCTCGGGCTTGTGTCTACGTCGTCGTTCGTCGTGAGCCGGCGCCGGTCTGTCCCGTCCGCATCCATGACGTAGATCTCGCTCAGGCGCGGATCCTCGGCGAGCGTGCCGATCTGGGCCGCGAAGGCGATCTGCGTGCCGTCGGGCGACCAGGCCGGGCTCGCGCTTCCGGCCGCGTCGCTCTGCGGCGGTTCGACCTCGGTCAGCCGCCTACGGTCGCTTCCGTCCGCCGCCATGAGCCAGATCTCGTTCCAGCCGGTCCGATTGACCGTGAACGCGATTTCTCCGCTGCCGTGCTCAGCTTTCATGCTGTCGCTTCCGTCGCAGGCGACGAGTAAGACCAGGGCCGCGAACAGCGGGATCGCGCGCACAGCGAGCGCTGACTGCCTCGTCACGTTCGCGAGCCTAGCCGCGTGAGAGTGCGCGGCGATCCCGCTCAACTGCCTCAGTCGGCAAGGGAGATTCCTGAACACTCGCGCACACCGGCACCCTCTTGCCCGACAACCCGCGGCGCTGCCTCGACCTCGTAACCGCGCCTTCGGGTTGTCCGGCGGCCTTCTCTCCCTCGCTCAGGAGGCGTCGACGTTGAACACGATGTCACTCGCCTCTTCTGGAGAATCGGCAAACGCGGCTTTCGCGGCACGTTCGAGACGATCTGCGAAGCGCAACACGGCAGCCCTCATCTCGCTCAGGGAGACGGTCCTGCCCGCTGCCGTCAATTCGATGAGCCCGACCGGTGACTCGCATTGTCGACCTACCGGATTAACCACCGGGATCCCCTTCACCCGAGCCAACGTTCCAGGTACGAACGCTGCTGCCTTGAGAGCATCGCCGGGCTCCACGGGAGGAGCAGCCCATGACAGGCTGCCCCAGATTGGATGACCAGTGTCGGCGATCTTGTGAACCTGGCCGTAGAGATGCTGAACGGCGTTTCTGAGGTCCTCGATCGGCCCAAGTGAGTGGAGGAACGACTTCACGCCTGGGCTCGACTTCTTGAGACCAGGCATCGAATCGACCAGGACGCGCAGGCGGTTGAGGACATCAACCAGAGACCATGCGTCCAACAGGATCGCGGAATCGAGGCGAGACATCTCGTCGGACTCTTTCGGCAGGGATGCGTTCGCCGACTCGTACAACGACATCTTGGCAGCAAGGGACTCTTGAAGACGCTCATAGGCCAGGCTGGCCATCCGAAACGACTCTTCGATGGCGTCGAGGTACAAGACTTGGCGTCGCGGGAGAAACGCGGGGCGCCCGATGTCCGCTGCCACGTACAGAGGCTATCCAGCGCCGTTCGCGAGCTGACACTTGCCTGGTTTCGTCTCGGGCGACATTCAAGACGCTGCGGAACTTCGTCTACGTTCCCCGAGCGCGTACCGGCTCAAGGGACATTTCCGATCACTCGCACAGATCGGTGTCGTGTGCCCCGACGCGTCAGTCGTGCATCGGCCCGCCCACACCCCGAGCTCTTCACTGCCTCCGCGTGGAGCGTGTTACTAGAGTGACGGGCGCACCCCATCGATCCGAAGGAGGGCCACCCATGGCCGACGGAGCCAAAGTCGTCATCAACCTCGCGACGGGACTCGAGGACCCCGAGCGGGTAACAGTCGCATTCCTCGTCGGTGGCGCAGCCGCCGAACAGGGCAAGCAGGTCGCCATGTTCTTGACCAAGGAGGCGGTCCGGCTCGCGGTCCCAGGTGTGGCAGAAGCGGTTGCCTGCGACGGCTGCCCGCCGCTCGGCCAGCTCTTCCAACAGTTCGCCGACAACGGTGGCGAGCTGCTCGTCTGCCCGATCTGCGTCAACTCCCGGAAGATCCCCCAGAACTTCGTGGAGAACGCTCGCCTCGCGGGCGCCACCCCCCTGTGGGAATGGATCGGAGCGGACGCGGCGACCGTCTTCAGTTACTAGCGCTCACGCCACCGGAGCCCTCGTCGCCGTCCGGAGGTGCAACCAGTGGTGCTTCGAGGGACATTACCCGCACACTCGCGCAGACGAGCGCGTTCGTCAGCTGAGGCCGCTCTCGAAGCCTGCAGCGCGCGTCCAGTGAACCTGCGTCTCCCACAGCCGCCGGTACTCAGCAGCGGTGAGGAGTGAACGCACCTCGTCGACCAGGGGCAGCCGCTCGTCGTCGGGGAGGTCGGCGAGCCAGCCCATAGAGGCGTAGAACGCCACCAGCCCGTCGCGGTCGAGCGTCTGCGGATTCGGCAGCCGCACCTCCTGGAGCGGCTCGAAGGTGGGCTCCGCCAGCGGCCACTCGCCCGTCGCGTAGCGGGGACCTCCGAGGTCGAGGGGGATGTAGCTCACCTCACTCGGGCCTCGTTCGGTCAAGAGTTCCTCCGCCGTCGCTGTCGACGGCTCCCAGGGCCCCGCTGGGACGTTCCACATCAGCGCGACGGCGCCTTGGGGACGCAGGACGCGGGCGATCTCGGCGACAGCACGCTCGTCGTCAAACGTGTGGAACGCCTGCGCTGCGAAGATGGCGTCGACCGACGCATCTGCGAGCGGGATCGCCTGGGCGGTTCCGGGAAGTGCCTCGGCCCCCGGGCAGATCGTCTCTAGGATGCGGTGCATCGCCTCGGCCGGCTCGACGGCGACCACGCGGTCGAACGCGGGCACGAGCAGCCGCGTGAGCTTCCCCGTGCCCGCGCCCAAGTCGAGCACGGTCGCGGTCGGCAGGAGGCCGGGGACGTCGACGACATCGGGCGGCCAGCCGGGACGGCCGCGCTCGTAGTCGTCGGCCCAGCCATCGCCGCTACCAGTCGGCATGCTCCAGGTATTCGGCAACGCGGGCGACTGTACAGAGCAGACGACTGAGAGGGACGTCAGCAAACCTCGCAGCGCGTACGAACGAGGCAGTCAACGCGCACGGGCTCGGGGGACATTCGTGAACACCGGGCCACTCGTCGTACTTATCCCTCCAATCTGACCTCCGGGTGTATCGCGTAACGAAGGCATCCGATATGCGCGAGGTAGTACGTCACGTCTCGCGGTGCGATCTTCGTCACAGTCAGCGCGTGGCCCCAATACCTCCACGAACGCGCGGCGTTCGTCAGACTTCGCCAGGTGCAGCCGGAGGAGTGGGATTGGTCGCGGACTGTGGTCGACCACGTTGACCTCCATGCGAGCGACTTCTCTCAGAGCGTTCGGTTCTACGACACAGTTCTCGCGCCGCTCGGGATTCCCAAGTTGTATGAGCGCGACGACGAGGCGTGCTTCACTCACGTCAACGTTGTTGCTCGTACGCCGCCCACGAACGATCTCCATCTCTGTTTCTACACGCGCTCGAAGGACGAGGTTGATGCATTTCACCGTGCCGGAGTGGAAGCGGGCTTCCGCTCGAACGGAGCGCCGGGCTATCGCACCTACGCGCCAGGCTATTACGCCGCATACCTTCTCGACCCGGATGGAAACAACATCGAGGCGCTCTACCGAGACGTAGGCAATCCGGGTCACGCGGCGTAGCCGGCAACCGCGTTCTGTCGTTCTGCTCGACGCTACCGAGATCTTGGGCGCGCGTCAGGGGACATTCCCGCACACTCGGGCAGGCGACAGGCCTGTCCGTCGAGGGCCGGATTGGCCTTCCGGGGATAGTGGGGATCGGGACATCACCACGCGGGGCGAACCTACGCGGGCTCAGCTCAGCAACCCTATGATCGCCGCACCAACCCGTCCAAGGAGGAAAACGATGGATCACGCAGCCACGATGCAGCGCATGTACGACCTTCTCAACGCCGGCGACGTCGACGGCTTTGGCGATGGGCTCGCCGACGACTTCGTTGACCATGAGGAGCTGCCCGACCTTGCGCCGACGAAGGAGGGGGTCAAGGCCTTCTTCCGGATGTACATCGCAGCGTTCCCCGACCTGCGTCTGGACGCAGAGGACATTTTGCCGAGTGGCGACAAGGTCGTCGCTCGTGCGAGGGCGACCGGAACCCATCAAGGCGAGTTCATGGGCATGCCGGCAACGGGGAAGGCCGTCGACGTACAGCTCATCGACATCATCCGCTTCGGCGACGACGGGCTCGCGTACGAGCACTGGGGAGTCTTCGACACGATGGCGATGATGCAGCAGCTCGGCGCGGTGCCCGAGGGCCCTCCGGCCTAGACGCCTCTGCCGGTCACCGATCGCGAAGCGACACGTCTGGCGGCATCCGCGGCGGCTCAAGGGACATTCCCGCACACTCGCGCACCCCGCGATTACATCACTGGTCAACTCTCCAACCGGCCTTAGAGCAGCTGCGGGGCGTCGGCCATCGGTCCGCTCAGAGCCTCTGTCGGATCCCTGCTAGGCCGCGCTCGATGTGCGCCGGCTGGTTCGTGAACAGGCCGTAGTGCGCCTCGTACCACGGCCCGAGGCGATGGTAGAACTGAGCCCGGCGGCGGAGGTCGGGATCGACCTCCCAGTCCGCGAACGGGCCGTTCAGCAGCCAGGCGTAGTCGAGGGCGGGATCGCCCAGACGCACGTCACCCCAGTCGATCACGCCGGCGAGGCGGCCGTCGCGCACGAGGAGATGCTCAGGACCGAGGTCCGCGTGGATGAGTGCCGGCTCGAAATCCACGAGCGTTTCCACGTCGCCGAAGAGTCGCTTCGCCTGTGGCCGCCGGTCTGTGTCGAGGAGGGGAAGCACGAGCCGAGTCGGGACGCTCCATAGGCAGCCCGGACGGGTCGAGCGCATGGAGCACCTCGAGGAACGCACGAACCCCGTCGGCGTCCTCGTCGACGAGCGGCTCGCCGCGGATCAAGCGGTAGCCGACGAAGAGCGGATTGCGCGAGATGTGCTCGAACGAAGGGAGATCCACCGGGAGTGCAGGAGCGAGCGCCGGCAGCACCACGATCTCGACCTCGAGCGCCTCCTCGAC
>JAERMP010000089.1 GCA_016844515.1 Thermoleophilia bacterium
GTATCAGCGGAGCCGGTTAGGGCGTCAGTTGCGAGCGACGAGGGAGGACCCGGCTGCGGCCCTTGCCGTTGGCGTCTCGATCTACCGCCAGCGGCTCGGCGCCTTTGCCCTGTCCGGGTTCCTGGCCGGGTTCGCGGGCGGCCTGTACGTCCACTTCCTCCCGATCAACGCCGACGCCGTCTACCTCGACCTCACATTCATCACGCTCGCGATGCTCGTCATCGGGGGTGCGACGAGCCTCTGGGGCGCGGTTGTCGGCGCCCTCTCGGTCAGCGCGCTCGACTCTTTCCTCGCGAGCGCCGAGAACAGCGTCGATGTGCTCGGGCGGACCCTCGAAGTCCCATCGGGCACGCGAATCGTCGTCGTTAGCGCGCTCATGGCCGTCGTCCTGATCCTGCGGCCGAACGGCCTGACAGGCGGGCGGGAGTTCTCGTTCGACCGCCTCGCCCGGAAGTTGCGCCCTCGCGTTCAGGAGGCCGCGAGATGAGGGTCTGCGTGGTCGGGTGTGGGGCGGTGGGCTCGCTCTTCGCCGCGAACCTCGCGCAGCTCGAGGACGCGGAGGTCTGGGCGTACGACCTCTCGCAGCCGCACGTCGACGCGATCAACGCGAACGGGCTCAGGCTCGTTGGGGCGGGCGCGGTCCTCGGACACGTGACTGCAACCGCTGACGCATCAGCTCTTCCGCCGTGCGATTTCGGGATCGTCGCCACGAAGGCGATGCACACCGAAGGCGCGATTGCGGCGACGGCACACGCATTCGTCGACGGCGCCGTCGCCTCGGTGCAGAACGGTGTCGGCAACGAGGAGGTTCTCGCGCGGCACGTCTCGCGGGTCATTCGCGGCACGACGTTCCCCGCGGGGAAGATCCTGGAGCCGGGTGTCGTGCAGTGGGACGTCAAGGGCGACACGACCTTCGGTCCATTCGAGCCGAGCCCGGCGACGGCCGACGAGATCGAGCGACTCGCAGATGCCTGCACGCGAGGAGGCATGCCCACGACGCCCGTCGCGGACGCGCGTCCAGCCCAGTGGCGCAAGGTCATCTTCAACGCAGCCACGAACCCCGTCGGCGCGCTCACGGGACTCACCCATGGTCGCGTGTGCGAGCGCCCGGATCTACGCGCGCTGGTGAGCGCGCTCGTCGACGAAGGTAAGGCTGTCGCCGCGGCGCAAGGGATCACTCTCGACGCCGACCCCGAAGAGCTGATCGACCACGCCGCACGACCCGACGTCGCATACGACCACAAGGCGAGCATGCTCCAGGACGTAGAGGCGCGTCGGCTCACCGAGATCGACTTCTTGAACGGCGGTATCGGGCACTTCGGCCGCGAGCTGGGCGTCCCGACCCCGCTGAACGACGCAGTCACCGCCCTCGTGAAAGGACTGGAGGCGTCGTGGGGTCAGGTCTTGCATTCACATACGCCAAGCCAGGAAGGTGTGTGAATGCAAGACCTGACCCCAGAGCTCCAACGGCGGTACGTGAACGTGCGAGCCGCGATGGCCGCGCACGACCTCGATGCGCTCATCGTGTCGGGAAGCGAGTACTCGGGCTTCGAAGGGGCCGTTACCTACCTCTCGGGATTCCAGATCGTCCATCGCTATGCCTACGTCGTCGTTCCGGCCGACGGCGAGCCGTGCATCGTGTTCCCGACCGAGGCTCGGTACGTCGGTGAGCATGGCACGGCGGAGATCGAGCAGGTCTTCCACGGTCGGCCGGGTGAGGAGATCGCCGGGTCGGCGCCTACGGGCTCGACTACGTGATGACGGTTCGCGACTACCGCGCGCTCGACGGGCTCGAGCTGGTCCCGTTCGACGTCGAGTTCGACATCGCTCGGGCGGTGAAGAGCGACGCCGAGCTCGAGTCGGTGCGTGACTCGGTGCGGATCAACGAGCGCGGCTTCGAGGTCTTCCTCGAGGCCTATGAGCCAGGGAAGACGGCGGCCGAGGTGATGGCGGCCGCCGAGGAGTGGTTCGTCGCCGAGGGATGCGGCCGCCTGACGATGAACATGGTGCTCACGGGAACCGACGCGTTCGCGCGTCCCGAGTTCAAGATCGCGCGCCGCGAAGACGTCCTTGGTGACTTCTTGCTCCCGTCGCTCGAGGTTGCGGGGCCGGGAATGCACTGGGTCGAGGTCTCACGGGCAATCGCTGCGCGGGACGCGACGCTCTCGGACGACACGGAGCGGATGCTCGACGCGTACCTCGAATACTTCGAGGCGGCCCGTACCGTCATGCGCCCCGGCGCGAGCTGCCACGACGTGCATCGCGCGGTGTCGGTCGGGTTCAGCGAGCGCGGCTACCACCTCGGACACGTCACGGGCCACTCGATCGGGATGACGATGATCGAGTTTCCGAAGATCGGCGAGGGGGTCGAGACGGAGCTCGCCGAGAACATGGTGTTCTCGATGCACCCGCACGCCATCGCCGCGAGCGGCCAGGACTGCCTGTACATGCAGGACACCTGGCTCGTGACCGCGGAGGGCGGCCTCCCGCTCGCGAACCTCCCGATGCAGGTATTTCGCGCTGCCGGGTGACGGAGAAGCGCTCGGGTGGCGATACACTTCGACCCGTGAGCTGGCCGTGGCTCGTGTTGCTCGTCCTCGCGGCCGCACTTGCGGTCGCGGTCGAGCGCCCACGCCTGGAGCGCCGGTTCGGGGCGTCGGCTCGGAGAAGCCGCGATCGCCAGCGTCGCAAGAAGCAACTCCGCGTCATCACGCCGGAGGACGAGAGCGACGAGTTCATCCGGTCCGTCCAGCGTGATCTCGACGCACTGCCGACCATCGAGGAGCGCGACCGAAAGACGTAGACGCCGGGGTCTGACCTCTCGGCTGCGAGATGCAGGGGCCGAGCATGCCCGGCCCGGGCGAGGCATGCCTCGCGACTACGAGCGGCGGATAGTGATCGTCGTAGCGAGCGTGCGCGTGTTCGGGAGGATGCGCGCGACGTTCTCCGTGTTCTTCGACTCCTGGTAGTCCGACACGCGCAGACGCAGCCGATGCTTGCCGGGCGCGAAACCGTCCGTTGAGAGCACGATCACGCCACGTCGGAACGCAGTGCGTACGTGGTCACCGTCGATCGTCGCGATGATCGAATCGGGAAACACGCCTGAGCCCGAGTCGCCGGCTGTGACCTGCACCGGGCGGCCGGAGGCAACGGTACGCGAGCGCACCCGGAGGGTCGGTGGGGTCACGTCGTTCACCCAGTAGCGAAACGTGAACGACCCCGCCTCTGCGCGAGACGCGCTGTCGAAGACAACCGCGAACTCCCCTGGAATCGGGCTGAGTGCACCTGCAGCAAGCACAGGGGATCGAAACTCCTCGAGGTAGGGGTTGTGTGCGACGGGCAGGCCGGCGTAGCCGGTCAGGCGGCTCTCGTCGAGCTGTGCGACGACACGCGGCTCGACTCGGCTTCCTAGGCCGCGCTGGGTGATGACGACGCCGAAGTTCGCGACGTGCTTCGTGAGCCGGATGCGGTACACCCGCTCCGGACCGCGGAGGACGGTGGTGACGCCTATGCCACGCGGGTCCTCCGGGTAGCGATAGCGGGAGACGAGGGCAGGGCGGCCTGTGGTCGAGCTTCTGTAGCTGCCTGGCCGTGTGAGCGCGAGCGTCGCGTGACGCTGGAGGGCAGCAACCGAAACGCGCCCCCAGTACGGGACGCGCCGAAGATCCGAGCCACGGCGCAGCTCGATGTAGCCGGTGAGATCGCCGAGTCTCGCGCTCCCGGGAACGACCACTTCGTACGACAGGGTCCCAGGGACATCGACCGTGGAAGGCAGGACGAACGCTCCTTCTGCGCTCGACGTCGACGAACGCGCATCTGCAATCTGCCACGTTCCTGCTCCGCCGCCGGCATCGCCGAGGGCGATGGTTCCGTTGACACTGCTGCGGCGTGCGAGCAGTCCGAGCGATACGGCAGTCGGCTCTGCGAAGAGCAACGGTCGGTCTGCTCTGGCCAGGGCGATGACGCCGCCGCCCTGGAATGGCGGTGGAACGAGGTCTCCGCTCTCGTCGACGGCGTCGTTCCCCGTCTGAACGAGCGCGGACTTGAGCTGGGCGACGGTCCACTCCGGGTGCCGCTGGGCAAGGAGCGCTGCAGCTCCCGCGACGTGCGGTGCGGCCATGCTCGTTCCGGAGAACGATCCCCAGCCGCCGGGGGCGGACGAGAGGACCTCTACGCCTGGGGCGGCCACGTCAGGCTTGAGCTGGAGCGACATCGTCGTCGGTCCGACCGACGAAAAGGCGGCGTGCACTCGCTTCGCCGGGTTGCCGCCGATCTCCACGGCACCCACCGCCAGGGCACGTGCGGAGTTGGCCGGTGAGGAGACAGAGCCGGCGCCGACGTCGTTGAAGTCGTTTCCAGCCGCGACCACCGGCACGACGCCTGCAGCAGCTGCGGCATCGAGGGCGAGAGCGACGATGTCGCGACTCGGCTCGATCTCGGGCTCGCCACCCGAGAAGTTGATGACGTCCATTCCGTCGGCGACAGCGGCCTCGATGGCGGCGACGATCGCGGGCGAGTTGGCGTTCGGCGTGAGGCCCGAGTCCGTCTCGACAAAGACCTTGTAGTTCCCGATATACGCACGCGGTGCCACACCAGAGACGACGCGACCGCCTGCGGCCGGTGTCTGCGCATTTCCCGCAGCGATCCCTGCGACGTGCGTTCCGTGGCTCGAGTCGTCCGGGTCGAACGCGAGCCGTGCGGTTGGGGCTTCGGCGGTCTTCGGCGCGAAGACCCGTGCGACGATCACTTTTGCGGACGCGAACCGTCGCTGCCCCCTCGGGAACCCCGGCGGCATCGTGTAGCCCGCGGGGTCGAAGAAGGGATGGCTCGCATCGACCCCGCTGTCGATGATCCCGATCTTCATGCCCTGGCCGGCAGTGTCCAGCGTGGGCCCCCAGAGCGCGGGAGCGCCGATCTGCTGCGGTGTGCGGTCGAGCTGGGGGCCGTACGTCGCAGCGGGAAGCACCTCGCGCACACCGGGTAGCGCTCGCAAGCCGGCCACTTGAGAGCTCGGAACCGAGACCGAGAATCCGTTCGCAACGAGTCGATACCGCCAGCCGATGTCAGCGTCCGGAACTCGGGTGGAGAGAACCCGTCGGAACGCCCGCTGCTCGGCGTCGAGCGCCGACCTCGTCGTGGGCGACTCCCCGAGCGGAGGCGAGGTCAGCAGGACGACCACCTCGGTCGTGCCGGTGCCCGGAGCGCCGACGAGTGGACGGTCATCGGCAGCGACGACGAGTACCGCAAGCGCGGCCGCGACGAGAGAGGCGAAGCGAGTCACTGAGGGATGAGACGAGCCGAAGCTAGAATCGTTCGGCCGCGCGGATGTGGCGGAATTGGTAGACGCGCACGGTTCAGGTCCGTGTGCCCGTAAGGGCGTGGAGGTTCAAGTCCTCTCATCCGCATCCGGCTCCCCGGCCGCGGACGGCTACCGCCGGGCGGAGCCCGGCTCCGCCGCCCGCTCGTCGCGCTGAGGCTGCTCCAGTCGGGGCCCCGTGCTTCAGCACTGTGACCCCTCCCTCCGCGACCTCAGCGCGAAGCCGGGAAGCCCGGACGAGTTGTGAGGCTGTCTCATGCATCGCCGCCAGGGAATTGTGGCGACAGCGCTGCGCCTTGGCCGGATCCCTCGATCGAGGGACGGCACATGCCCGGCGGGCGACGACGACGAGAGGGTGGACGCGCTCGTTCTCCGCGTTGCTGTCGTCGTGCTTGCGATCGCGCTGCCAGCGTGGCTCTTGCTCTCGCTCGCGATCGTTCTCGGCCGTGTGCGCTACGACCGGAGGCAGAAGCAGCCCGCGACCGCCGAGCTGAGCGCTCGTGCCGCAGATCGGCTAGTGCGTCGCGTCGGTAGGAGGCCACGGACGGAATGGGGCAGGTGGCGCCGAGTGACTGCGCTGCAGCGTCTGGAGCGGGCCCACCATCCTGCCGTTCCGCGCTTGATCAGATCGGTGCTCAATGATCCCGACCTGCGAATCGCGACGGCCGCGATCCGCACGCTCGGTGACATCGGAGACGACTGGGCTGTCGAACTGCTCATCGACTCCTTGAAACGCGGCTTCGGGCCGCGTTCGAGGATCGCGGCCGAGCTCGAAGAGCTCGCTCCTGCGCCCGGGCAGCGGCTTGTCCCTCTGCTGCGCGACTGGAATCCGGCAGTACGCTTCTGGGGCGCCAGCCTGCTCCGACCGTATCCGGAGCTCGCTGAAGGGACGTTGATCGAGCTCACGTGGGATCCGGACCCGAACGTGCGGGCCTCTGCCGTCGAGACGCTCGGAACGCGGAGCGGCCGCGCGGCCGGAGCGGCTCTCCTCGCACGCCTCGACGACAGTGAGTGGTTCGTGCGCGTGCACGCAGCTCGCGCGGCGGGTCAGGTCCTGGGCGTCGATGCCGCGCCGACGATAGCGCGCCTGCTCGCCGATGAGCGCTGGTGGGTGCGTACCGCGGCGAAGGACGCGCTGCGTGGCCTAGGCGTCGATGCTGTGCCGTCGTTGCTCTCGATTCTCGCCCACGAAGATCCCTTCGCGCGGAACGGTGCAGCCGAAGTGCTGCAGGACATCGGGTTCGTCGACTTCCTCGCGCTCGACAACCCGGGCAACCCGCTGCTCGAACGGATCTACGAGGCTGGCGGCGAACGCTATCGGGACGCTGCCGAGTCCCGCGTCGACGGCATCGCTCCGGGGCGGGGGGTACGCGCCGCGTGATCACCGCGCTCACGATCGTCGTTCTCGTGTGCTTCGGCTATCTCCTCTTCACGACGGCGGTGTACGTCACCTTGACCGCCGTCGGCGCCTTCGAGAGCATCGTCCGGAGGCACGAGAGCTGGAGCGAGGACTACGAGGCTCTCTCCACCTCGCGATTCACGATCCCCGTCAGCGTCATCGTCGCCGCGTACAACGAGGAGAGAGTCATCGCAGCGACGACGCGCTCCCTCCTCGGCCTCGACTACTCAGAGCACGAGGTCATCGTCGTAAACGACGGATCCACGGACAGCACGCTCGAGGAGCTCGTCGACACGTTCGGGCTCGAGCCATACAAGGCGTTCGGGCGGCACGTGTTCCCGTGCAGTGAGGTGCGAGGCATGTATCGAAGCTCCGAGCATACGAACCTGTTCGTCGTCGACAAGGTGAACGGCGGGAAAGCGGATGCATGGAATGCTGCTCTGAACGTCGCGCGCTTTCGGTATGTGTGTGGTGTCGACGCGGACACGTGGTTCGACCGCAAGGCGCTCCTCAAGGGCATGCGGCTCGCCGTCCAGGACCCGGCGCGTGTCATCGGCGTGACGAGTCACATGACGACTGCGCGAAAGCCCGAAGAGGCGATGTCAGCACCTCCTGGACGTCGCCGTATCGACCTGCATCCGCTCACGGCCTACCAGCACCTCGACTTCCTGCGCGCGTTCTTCAACAACCGCACCGCCTGGTCACGGGGAGGGTTCATGCTCTGCTCGCCGGGCGCTTTCCAGATCTGGAGGCGAGACGTGCTCGAGGAGGTCGGCGGCTATTCGCGTGAGTTCACGTGCGAGGACATCGAGATGACCTTCCGCATCCACGAGAAGTACCTGCGCGAGGGCCGAGACTACGAGATCCTCTGCCTCACGGACAACGTGGCAACGACCGAGGGCCCGGACACGGTCCGCAAGCTCGTATCACAGCGCGAGCGCTGGCAGCGCGTCATCGACGAGACGGTCTGGCACTACCGGAGGATGTGGTTCAACCCGCGGTACAGGGCAGTCGGGCTCGCCGGCACCCCGTTCTACCTGCTCACCGAGGTGCTGGCTCCCGCATTCGAGCTCGTCGCCATGGTCGCGCTCGTCGCCTCGATCGCGCTCGGCCTGTTCGATCCGATGACGTTCCTCGTCATGCTCGCGGCCATCGCGTTCACGAACGCCGCCCTGACCGCGAGCGCGATCCTCCTCGACGACCTGCAGTCGCGGAGCTATCGCAAGCGTGATCTCTTCGCGCTCCTGTTGCTTACGCCGTTCGACTTCGTCGTGTATCGGCCGATCATCCTGTGGGCACGCCTGAAAGGGTCGTGGGGGTTCCTGCGTGGCGACAAGTCGTGGAACAAGTTCGAGCGCAACGTCAGAGCTCCGGCCTGATTACGCGAGCGCGGCGAGCACGTCGTCCGCGTGATCGGCGGGCTTCACCTTCCGCATGATCTTCGCGACGTTCCCGTTGGCGTCGATCACGAACGTCGAGCGCTCGATGCCTATGTACGTCTTGCCGTACATGCTCTTCTCGACCCAGACGCCGTACAGCTCGGCCACCGCGTGATCCTCATCTGCAAGGAGCGTGAACGGTAGGCCGTACCTTTCCCGGAACTTCGCGTGTTTCGTCGGGTTATCCGGGCTCACGTCGAGCACGATGGCGCTGCGGCTCTCGAACTCGGCCGATGCGTCGCGAATCCCACACGCCTGCGTCGTGCAGCCCGGCGTGTCGTCCTCGGGCTATGGGTATCGCGGAGCGCGATCGCGCCGCTGCCTGATCTCTTGTGCCGATCGTCCGGAGGTGAGACACTTCGGCGATGTCTTTTCCGACGAGCATAGAGGGGGTAGCGGGATGAAGAAGATGCTCGCAGTCGTTGTCGGTGCGGCCGCACTCATCGCCGGTGTCGCCGCGCAGCCTGCACCGGGGGTTGTCCACGAGATCTACGCTGCATGGTGCGCGGGCAAGGGCGAGATCGAGCCTCCGGGCATCTCCGACGACTCGAAGAAGAACTTCGCGGCGCCGGTGCTGGCCGGCGGGGTCGTCTCGCTCACCCCGTACCTGGACGGGATCCTCATCGACTTCAACTTCGACAAGGCGCAGTCGAAGATCGTCGCGGCGCCAACCGGACCGCCGATCGTCCAAATCGGCCCGGGCCTGTACCTCGAGCGGTTCATCCTCGATCCAAACTTTCCGGGCTTCCTGCACTGCGCGAAGCTGGAGTCCCTGTCCGGGTAGACATCTGAATGTCGTAGACGGCGACCCCAGGGGTCGCCGTCTACTTCCCCGGGATCCGCTTGGACGAACGTAGACTGAGTCGCCTCCCGAGTGTGTAAAGGTCGTGGGCGTGTCGTCCTTGGGGTAGAAGTAGAGGACGACGGGCTTCCCGCGTAGCGACTCGAGCGAGACGTCCTCGCCGGTGTCGCTCGGCAGCCTGAACATGGGCGCAGGCTTGCCTTCCTCGATCATGTGCGTCTTCGGCCTCTCGATAGGGTGCGCGCGATGGTAGCCGTGCATGTTGCCCTCGGCGTTGCGGTGATCGCGGTGTGCATCGGTGGAGCCGTGCTCGGGTTCGTGTCGTATCGCCGCGGAGCCGGCGCGGGCGCGTTCATCTCGCATGGCCTCGTGCTTGCCCAGACGATGCTCATTGCTCAGGTGGCCGTGGGGTTGCTCTTGCTCTCGGACGGCTTGCGCGCGCCCGACCGTCTTCACTACACCTACGGCGCGCTCGCGTTGGGCCTCGCGCTGACGCCCTGGTTCTACGCGCCGCGCCTGGGGCAGAAGCGCCTGCTGTGGTTCGCCGTGACGACTCTGGTGGCGGGGGCGCTCGCGGTGCGGGCGTTCATGACCGGATCGTGAGGAGGCTCTGGGATCGGGTGCCGCCGCTCGCCCGAGGGTTTGGGATCGTGGCGCTGATCGCTCTGGTCGTCGTCGTGTTGTCGCTGGAGCCTGTGGTCGCGACGGTCGGCGGATTGCTGCAGATCGCGTTCTTCCTGGCCATCGCGTTCTTCCTCTTCCTGTTGTGGCGCGAGCGAAGGGGAGACCTCGAGGCATGGTCGGACTGGAACCGAAAGCTCTTCTACGCGGCGATCGTGCTCGCCGTCGTCGACATCGGACTGGCCATCGGCTTCGGGTTCCCTGCGGGAGTGGGCGCCGTTGCCTTTCTCATGGTGCTGGCCGTGTGTGCGTACGTTGTGGTTCGCGTGTGGCGCCTCGAGCATCGGTAC
>JAERMP010000254.1 GCA_016844515.1 Thermoleophilia bacterium
GAGCTCGCGGGCCTCGAGATCGAGAAAGCCGAGCGTGTTCTTCGCGACGTGGCGGACACCGATCGTCCGGCGATCGACGCGCTCGTCAGGGCGCGTCGGCCTCCGCGCGCTTGAGGGAGGGTGGGTAGCGCTCGAGTACCCACTCGGTGTCGAGTGGCGAGAGACGGTAGTCGCGCCCGTTGACGAGTGCGTAGTCGCCGCGCTGCGGATCCATCGGGAGCCGCGACTCCGCGGGGTACCAGCGGTTGTGGCGATCGATCAGATCGTTGACCTCGTCGAAGGCTGCCCTCTTCGCCGCGGCGCGCCACCGCCGTCGAAAGCGAGCAGCGTCGCCATCGCACTCCTCGGCCAGGACGCGCCACGCTCCAAGAAGCTTCTCCTCGTGCTCCTCCGTTCGCTGCTCGATCTCCCGGAGGCGGAGCATGTACGGAAGCGGGCCGCGGGTGGCGGCGAGGTATGCGTCCGCACGCGGATGGAGTTCCGTATCCGGACGGGGAGCGGCTTCCCTGCAAGCGGAATCGAGCGGAGATCTTCGTCGAGCGCGGCCTTCTCGCGACGCTGGTGCGGGGTCTCAGGGAGCACGATTCCCTGACGCATGATCGCGTCACGCTCGGCCTTCTCCATCACCTGAATTAGAGCTGACGAGCGCACGTCCTCGAGGTGACTCTCGCGCACGGCCGGTCACTCCCGACCGCACCGACGACTCCTTCAGGTGCGCGTCAGCGAGGCGAGGCGAACGTCGCGGTCCAAACGACCGCGTCGCCGTCGCCGAGGAGGCCGGGCGCACGAGCCGGGGCAGCGCCGACGTCTCGGAAGCTCGGATCGAGCACGATCGCTCGATGCGGCGAGGACTGAAGCCACGCCGTGAGGACGTCACGCGCCGATACCTGCCCCCATGTCCCCGCAAACAGATTCTCGCCGAAGGTCGCGTACCGGTAGCCGGACGCGCGAACGGCTGCAGTCACATCGGTACCGCACGGCGTGTGCGAGAACTGACCACACGACGCGACTCCCTGACCCTTGAGCGCGGCAGCGCGGCGCAATGCAGGTCGTTGCGTGAGCCGGCCGCGCCGATCCTGTGCACGGGCCCAGTTGACGAGACAGCTGATAGCACGGGCTTGCACGGCGGGAGCGACGGCCGCGTCATCCGCCGCCTTGCATGCCCCTGCCGGCGCCAGGTACGCATTCCATGCACGCCCCGCTCCGTCAGCACGACCCACGACGAGGAGGGCCGCCACGGAGACCAGAATGGTCGCCGTCACGACGAGGCGGACCGGAGCTGCCGCAGTCGCAGAGGTCACGGTTCGCACCGTGCCCCAAACTCGATCTGGATCCTTGCCCTGATCGGGGGACGAGGCATCCCCCGAGTCAGTGATCCTGCCTACTAGGCGACTCTATGGACTCCCCTGGCTGGTGAGAGCGCCACGTGGCCGCCGCAAGGAGCCCGAGCGCAAGGGTAGGCAGCACGGTCAGGGCGCGGTAGAGGAGCGTCGCCGTCACCGCCTCGGCGTTGGGAGCACCGAACGCGACCAGTGCTCCGGTAAGTCCGATCTCGACGATCCCCACGCCGGCGGGCGTCAGCGGAATCGCCCCCAGGATTCGCACGAGCGCCCACGCGGCGAAGGCTTCGACGGCCGTGATCTCGGACGCGGTCACGCCGACGACCCTCAGGCAGACGACGAGCAGCACGAAAACGGTCAGGTGGCCGACGAGCGTTCCGAGGGTGATGACGTGCCACCGCCTACGAAGAAGGCCGAGCGCCTGGGCGCGGAACGTGACGAAGCTCTCGGCTCCCCACGAGACGGGCTCACGCCGAACGAGCCTCTTCAGGCGGGTCACGCTCCGAGCTGCCCTTCCGCCGATGCTCCGAGCGCGGCGCGGCCGGGAGAGCGTCAGCCCGAATGCGACGAGGACGATGACCAGGATGGCCACGGCGACGATCGCCGCCGTTCGAAGCGCAGGGTGATCCTCATCGGCAGCCGTCAGCAGGGCGAGGGCGACGACCGGAAAGGCGAGGTTCGCGAGTTGGTTCCAGATCCCGGTGACTGCCACGGCGAGGCCGACTGGCCCCGATCCGAATCCCCACGAGCGGAGCATCGAATACGAGCCCGCCATCCCCACCGCTGCGCCGGCCGGCGAGACGATCGCGAGAGCCGTCGACGCCTGGGTCATAACCATCGCCTGGCGGTAGCCGAGTCCGGGCAGAGCTGCCATCCACGGTGGAGGGAACGTGGCGAGGTTCAGCAGCGTCGCACCGACCAGAAGCAGCCAGTCCTGCCAGTCGAGCTCGCGCAGCACGTCGAGGACTTCGCGGTAGTCCGCTATCTGCGGGAGGAAGAACACGAAGACGGCGACGACCACCGCGATCGTCCCCGCCCCTCCGAGGAGTCGCTTGTGCGTTTTGGTCAAGCGCCGCTGCGGTAGATGGTTGATCGGTAACTCCCGTCGATGCGGGGATGGCTGAGACCAAGCCGGGGAGGCCGCTCGTCGGAGCGCGTATCGGAAATACGGGCGAGGACGGGCGGCGCCATCCGGCGAAGTGTCTCAGCCACCGCCCGCGCGGCGAGGAATTGCCGATCAACCATCTGAGCCGTGCCGTCCGACATTCGCAGGAACCTATCGTGCTACCGACACCGCAACGGAAGGAGTCCCACCATGAAGTCCGTCCGACGTCTCTCGATCACCCCTGGAACCGCGCTGGGTCTCATCGCCGTGTTCTTCGCTCTCGGCGGCTCCGCGTTCGCCGTCGGCGAACGCATTCAGAGCCCCTCCGTTGCCCAGCAGCGCTGCACGAACGGAGCCGTACGGGGTGTTGCAGCTGTTACCGGAGTCCCGAGCCAGGGCATCGCGAACATCCCCGACAAGTTCACGAGCGCAGGCAATCTCTTCTCACGTAAGTTCAACTGCACCGGTAAGGCGGTTCAGGTGCGACGAGTCGAGACGGGCGTCTTCGAGGTCCGCTTCGTCGGAGTCTCTGGCGCGAGCGGAGTCGGAAGTGCGACTGGTGACGCCTACGCAACCGTCGAGCCCGCGGCAGGCGGCGCCTTCAAGATCACGATGCACCCGGCCGGGCGCGACGACAAGGTCGACCTGCCCTTCACGATCGTGGTGGTGTAGCTACGGAAGCTTGGGTGAAAGGACAGCCGAGAAGATTCCTGCCAGGAGGAGAAGCCCTGCGGCGATCGCCACGAACAGGAAGGTGATCTCGCTCTCGCCGGGCTCGCGGCCGAGA
>JAERMP010000090.1 GCA_016844515.1 Thermoleophilia bacterium
GCTCTGGCAGGTCGTCGTCGACGCAGCGCTGATCGCCGTCGCGTGGGAGCTCTCGTTCTTCGTGCGGTTCGACGGCGACCCGCCCGTCTACTACGAGCGCTACCTCGAATGGGACGTCGTCGTGCTCGTCATCGCGATCATGCTCCCTGTCTTCTTCGCCTTCGGCTTCTACAACCGCTGGTGGCGATACGTCTCGACGAGGGACATGTGGGGCGCGCTGCGAGGCGTGGCCACCGCTCTTGTCGCCGCGTTCCTCGTCTTCACGCTGCTCGACTTCCATCCCGCCAAGGTTCCGCGTGGTATCTGGATCATCGACCTGCTGATCCTCCTCGCGTTCGTCATGGGCGCTCGACTCCTGGCGCGAACGCTCATCGAGAGACCGGCGGCAAGCGCCCTCGTCGCTCGAGGCAAGGAGGTCATCATCGTCGGGGCAGGCGACGCTGCTCAGATCATCCTGCGCGAGATGCTGCGGAACCCGTCGCTCGGCTACACGCCGATCGGGCTCGTCGACGACGACCCGCGCAAGAAGAACCTCCGAATGCACGGGATCCGGGTGCTGGGGACGACCGGTGAGCTCGGCCAGATCCTCCGCGATCGCGTGCCCGACGAGCTCCTGATCGCGATCCCGTCCGCATCCGGCGACGTACGCGAGAAGATCGTCGAGGTGGCGCGCGGCGAGAACGTGCCCGTAAAGACCTTGCCTGGCCTGCACGAGCTCATCGCGGGCGACTTCAACCTCACTGGCCAGATACGGCCCGTCGAGGTGGAGGACCTCCTCGGTCGCGAGCCGGTGGAAGCGGATCTCGGGTCGATCGCGGAATACGTGACGGGCGAGGTTGTTCTCGTTACGGGAGCCGGCGGGTCGATCGGGTCGGAGCTCTGTCGGCAGCTCGCCCGCGTCTCTCCCACGCGGCTCGTGCTCGTCGACAACGGTGAGCCCGGCCTGTTCGAGATCGAGCGCGAGCTCGTCGACGAGCGCGGCTTCCACGCGACCGCCGCCGTGCTGGCCGACGCCGGCAACGCGACGAAGATGCGCCAGGTCTTCGAGAAGTACCGTCCCGCCGTCGTCTTCCACGCTGCTGCCTACAAGCACGTTCCGTTGATGGAGGCGAACCCGCTCGAGGCGGTCCGCAACAACTCCCTGGTCACTCGCACCGTCGCGGACATCGCGGTCGAGTTCGGTGCGAAGCGCTTCGTCCTCGTCTCGACCGACAAGGCCGTGAACGCGAAGACGGTGATGGGCCAGTCCAAGGCGCTGTGCGAGTGGATCGTCGAGGCCTGGGGGCACCGCGACGACACGACCACGAAGTTCTGTGGCGTCCGCTTCGGAAACGTGCTCGGCTCGTCGGGCAGCGTGATCCCGATCTTTCGCAAGCAGATCGCGCGGGGCGGACCGGTCACGGTCACGCACGCGGAGATGACGCGCTACTTCATGACGATCCCCGAGGCCGTGCAGCTCGTCATCCAAGCCGGTGCGATCGGCGGGCGAGGTCAGGTCTACGTGCTCGACATGGGCGAGCCGGTGAAGATCGTCGATCTCGCCGACACGATGATCCGGCTCTCTGGCAAGGACCCAGGGGCTGAGGTCGCGATCGAGTTCGTGGGCGCACGGCCTGGCGAGAAGCTGCACGAGGAGTTGTGGTCGGACACAGAGACGGTGACACCGTCGACCCACGAGGCGATCCTGCTCGTCACGCGTCCGCCGATCGATGCGCACTGGCTCGAGGACGAGCTCGACGAGCTGTCGCGTCTCGTCGAGGCGGGGGAGACGCTGGATCTCGTGGGTCGCCTGAATGCGATTGTCGGAGCGCCACGCCGGAACGGCGCTCCTGGAGACATCGCGGGCGCCGTCCAAACGGCGCCCGCATCCGAGATCGTCTGAGCTCCTACGAGCCGGGAGCTCGCAGAAGGAGCAGCTGGCCGGATGCCGATGCCTTGGCCGTCAGCGTGCGGGTCCCTTCATTCAGAAACGAGCGCTCAACCGATCGGGAGCCTCCTTGCTATCCCTCGAGCGCCGAGAGCAGCAGATCGAGCAGCACTGCGGGATCGCGACCAGCGACCACGGACCCCGGAGCTCGCTTCGAAAGCTCGAGGTCGTCGGCTGAGCGAAGCGGTCGGAGCCGCCCGTCGGCGATGAGCGCTTCGTCGACAGCGCCTAGTTGCCCGGCGAACGTCGTATAGACGGGCACGCCGAGCGCAACCGCTTCGCGGTTCATGGTCCCCCCCGCGGAGACCACCAGGTCGGAGTGCGCGACGAGACTCTGAGCGTCGACCGCATGCTCCAGCAGGACGAGCGAGGACAGGTTCAGAGTGGCGATGGCGTGCCGCTGCTCTCCGGTGCGGGGAAGGACGACAGCCTGCACGCCTGGGTCCTTGCCGAGCCGCTCGAGCACATCGGCGAAGAGCGGGTTGCCGTGCCGGTGGTAGAGGGACACTTCGGGCGGCGTGCGGATGATCACGAGCACGCGCTCCCGGTCGAGGCCGAGCTCGTCGAGGATCGACGGATCTGGCTCGAACCCGTGGAGGTAGTACTCCTCCTTCAGCCCGGGGTACCTTCGCACCTTCGAAGCGGAGGCTCCGAGCCGGTCCAGCCGATCTTGCGGGATCGCCTCCGGAACGATGACGCGCCGCGCCGCGCGGCAGCCGAAACCGTGTTGAGCTCGCGCGAACTCGTAGTCGAACGCGTAGGCGGACGGGATTCCGAGCGAGCGCGCCACGAGCGGGAGCTCGTGCGATGCATGGGAGAGGGCGAGGTCGAACCGGCGACTCTTCGCAAACTGTCGAAGTGCACGTAGGCGTCCGGTCATTGCTCTCGCCTTTCCGAGCGAGCTCGCGCCGCCGTGCCGTGGCCCCACGACGGAATGCGGAATTCCGTGGAGCGCGAGCAGCTCGAGTGTCTGCGCGTAATCGCGCGTCGTGACCTCGACCTCGTGTCCCCGTTGGCCCAGAAGACCGATCAGCGGCCGGAAGCAGGGCACCTGCGGCGAGTTCGAGATGTCGATCCAGACGCGCACGGGCTGACCCTAGCCGGGAGCGCCGCGGTCTACGCCTCCACCGCATATGGCGATGGTCACGGAACGTCGTCGCAAGAAAGCCCTGCTAAAGCGACAGAGCACGAGAACGTAGTCGATGAACTCCACACGATGCCAACTGTGTGGAGTTCCGATGAGGCGCCTCTTGAGGAGCGCCACAAGTACCTGCGCAGGAAGGTGAAGCAGATCGCGGAGACGGAGCCGGCGATCAGGCGATCGTCCCAGTACAACCATCGCCGGGCTAGTCGACCGGATGGTTGAGGCGGAGCGGCACGGACCGGCGAGGTCTTAGGACGCTTAGCGGCAGTTGGGCGATAACCAGAGTCGGGTCTTGCCCGCCCGGTCGAGCTCCATGTAAGCGATCGGTTTGCCCGTTCGTTCGCTGCGCATGGCAAGCGCGCCCTCGACGACGTTGCTACGCGCCCCGACGTTGACGAATGAGGTATCGATCAGCCACCACGCAGGCGACTGCAGAGTGACGCGGACTCGGACGAGGACACGGCCGCGAACCAAACATGTCCCGTGCTCGGCCCATTGAATGGGAGGTCCGGACAGACCCCTCGCCGACAGCGGAAGCGAGACTCGTGACGCGGCACAACGTTTGATGCTCGCGTAGACGCCTTGTGCGCTGTAGGTCGTCTCAAAGCGCTGCCATCCACGGGCGCGAATCGAGACGAGCTCGGAACCCGCGTCCCAGCTTCCGGTGGCCACGCCGATGAAACCCGGCGAGGGACTCTGGGATGGGTTGTAATCTTCCCTAGCACGTATGGGGACGGCCTCGACGTCGAGGTCGCGGAGGCCCGCGCCCAGCGCGACGGGTGTGCAGCGGAACGTTCGATCGATGATGCGAGACGCTTGGTCCGTTCGGGCGAACACGCTCGTGCCCAGGTAGCCGACCGTAGTAGCGACTGCCAGGCTGAACACCAAGGCGAGGGTCGAACGACTCATGGAGTTTCCGCGACAAGTACGTGAGAACGCACTAACTCTACTCGGCCTCAGGCGCGTTTCGACTCAGGTGCGACGCCCGGCTATAAGCTTTCCTCATGCGTCCGCTTGCCATCGTGCGATCTGTGATGCCCCGGAAAGAGAGGCGTGGAGATACGCGAACTACTCGTCGAGCGCCGAACGTTTCGCGCCCAGGCTTCGGTTCGTCAGAGGCATAGATCCCGATCCTCTATGGACACGCGTCAACTTGCCGCATTCTGCGCCGTTGTCGAGCGGCGGAGCTTCTCGCTTGCCGCTGAGCGACTCGGCGTCACGCAGCCTGCGGTTTCGCTCCAGGTGCGCGCGCTCGAGAAGCGCCTCGGAACGCAGCTCCTCGACCGCTCTGGCCGCCGGGTCGAGCCCACCGAGGCAGGTTGGCGCCTCTATCGCGGGGCACAGCGCATGCTCGCGCTCGAGGACCAGATCGTTGCGGGTGTCGCGGCGACCGGGGAGGGAGAGCTCGCCGGCGAGCTCGTGCTCGGCGCATCCACCGGCCCGGCGGCGATCGCCATCCCTGTTGCACTCTGCGAGTTCCAGCACGAGAACCCGGACGTACGGGTGTTCCTCACGGTCTCGGACACCCACTCGGTGGTTGAACGAGTCGCCGCGCGCGAGCTCGAGCTCGGGATTGTCGGTGCTTCGCGTCGCCACCGGGGTGTCCGCTTCGAGCCGTTCTTCTCAGATCAAGTGATCCTCGCCTGCCCACCCGGACACCGATTCGCGAATCACACCGTCACGCTGGAAGAGCTTCGCGGCGAATCGCTGATCCTCATGCAGGAGGGCGCTGGAGTCCGGCAGATCGTCGAGGATGGCCTTCGCCGACAGGGCGTGCGGCTGCGTGATCTGGATGTGCGCCTCGAGCTGGGCTTGCAGGAGTCCGTTCGTCGGGCAGTCGAAGCAGGGTACGGCGTGACGTTCATCTCGCGCACCGCCGTCGAGTCCGATCTCGCCGCCGGGACGCTCGCCGAAGCACGCGTTCAGGGTCTCGAGGCCACACGCGAGATCTCGCTCGTATCGGCCACGGGCAGGGCGCGTTCACGCGTGGCCGAGGCGTTCGTAGCGTTCGCGCGGGAGCGGCTGGCAGAGTGATCGTTCGTTGGGGAATCGGTGAGCTCGAAGGCCTTCTCGGCGAGTTCGGCATCGAACGACCGCTTCTTGTCACGACCCCGCGGCTTGCCGCGCTCGAACTTCCCGTCAGCGCGCGCTTCTCTGGCGTCCAAAGGCACTCGCCGCTAGAGATCGTCTCTGCAGCGACCGCTGCTGCGACTGGTGCCGATGGCCTCGTCGGACTCGGCGGTGGGAGCGCGATCGACACCTCCAAGGCGGTCTCCGCGGGAACCGGCTTACAGCTCGTCGCGGTCCCGACGACGTACGCAGGCGCCGAATGGACCCCGTACTTCGGCATGCGCGATGCGGCCCGACGTCTGAAGACGGGAGGTTCCGGCGCGAACACGGTTGCGGTGGTCTACGAGCCCAGCCTCACGCTCGGCCTCCCGCGCGAGGAGACCGTCGGCACCGCGATGAACGCACTCGCCCATTGTGCGGAGGCGCTGTACGCGGGAGAGTGCTCGGACGCTTCGCTGGGAGCGGAGCTGATCGCGCGCTGGCTACCGGTTGTCGTATCCGACGGTAGCGACCTCGAAGCTCGGACAGGTCTCCTCGAAGGAGCGATGCACGCCGGCATGGCGTTGGCCGAGAGAGGGCTCTTCCTTGCGCACGCGATGGCGCAGGCGCTCGGTGGCCGGTATGGGCTGTCCCACGGCGCGATGAACGCGATCTGCCTCGCGCCGGCGCTTCGCTTCAACGAGCAGGCGGTACCTGACGCGATCGCGCGCTTCGGCCGGTCGCTCGGAGCCGACGATCCGGCGACGAAGGTGGAGGAGCTCGCGCGTCTCGGTGGGTTCGAGCGGCTCCGCGACTTCGGCGTGCCGGAGAGCGAGCTGCTCGACCTCGCGTTGGAGACCGTTGCGCGGCCGGGTGCCCAGGCGAACCCGCGGTCGGCGAGCGCCGAGGACATCGAGGCGCTACTCCGCTCGGTCTGGTAGGGCGGTTGACGGACCGCTCGTTCGGGCGGACGATGTGGACATGATCGTCGAGTACGCGGGCCTGGTTTCCGCCTTTGCACTCTTGGCGGCAACACTCAGCGGCTCCTACGGCCAGAATGTCGCCGCGGTGT
Source organism: Thermoleophilia bacterium (assembly GCA_016844515.1). Next base: position 6,193 of record JAERMP010000090.1, read on the forward strand.
TCGCCTCCCACGGCGCCGGAGTCACCGCGGCCGGCAAGGCCGCCCGTGCGCAGCACGTGTCGCCGTCAGGGGCGAAAGCGGCGTACAAGCGAGCGCCCTTTCCCAAGCCGGCGCTCAAGTACCTCTACGCGATGGGTTGGATCGGCGGCATGCGGAATCGCGGGCAATGCCTTCTGACGTCGATCACCCAGAACACCGCCAGAAAACACGCGGAGCGGGACATTCGCAGCAATGCCAAACTGACGGCCCAACTCCGGAAACGTGCGGTAAGCGTCTCCACGGCGGCCTCAGCTCTCGTCAAGGGCGTGGTGTCCGCTTGCGTGTGAGCTGAGCTTAGGCTGCTTCGGGCGCGGGCTGGCGGCGCCCACCCAGGACGCGGCGCAGGCTCACGATGCCCAGCACGTTCGACCCGTCGACCACGGGCAGGTGGCGAAAGCCGTTGTCGAGCATGATCTGCGCGGCATCGTCGAGCGGCAGATCCGCCGGTGCGGTGATCGGATCCGGCGTCATCCATTGCCGTACGCGCGCTTCGCTCGTATGCACACGAGCCGCCATTGCCCGGAGCATGTCGCGCTCGGTCAGGATCCCGATGAGCCGTCCGAAGTCCTTGACGACGACGGCGCCGACGTTCCGCGCGCTCATCTTCTCGGCGACCTCTCCCAACGTGTCTTCGGGCGCCACCGTGATGAAGGTCGGCTTGACGATCTCGGCGAGCGTGCTCATGAGCGGGGGAGTGTAACCGGTCGAGGATGTCTCCGCTGGTCTGTTTCTGGTGAGGGTGGAGTTCTTGTCGATAACGATGTGTAATGACAGTGATAAGAATGTGCGCTACCATGCGCCCCGTGTCAATGCACGCCTCATTCGACGTGCTCGTGATCGGAAGCGGCGCCTCCGGGCTGGCTGCCGCCGCCGCCGCCGACCGTGCCGGTGCCCGTGTCGGCCTCGCCACGAAGACCACCGTGCAGGCGTGCAACTCGGCGAAGGCGCAGGGGGGGATCCAGGCCGCGTTCGGTGACGACGACTCGCCCGAGATCCACGCGGAGGACGTCATGCGCAGCTCTCACGAGACAGCGGATCCACGGCTCGTCGCAGTGCTCACGAGCGAGGCGCCGTCGGCGATCCACTGGCTCGAGGAGCTCGGCGTCGAGTTCACGCGCTCGAACGGCGGATATCGGCTCGCCCGTTGTGGTGGAGCGAGCAGGCAGCGACTTCTCCAGGTCGGCGACCGAACCGGGCACGCGATTACGAAGGCGCTACGGGAGACCTACGAGGCGAGCACCGGAGCCGAGCTTCCGCACCACGCTCTCGTCGGGCTCGAGCACGCCTCGAGCGGCTGGACGGCGTCGTTCTCCACGAAGGACGGTGTGGTCGAGATCGACGCCGGATCCGTCGTGCTTGCCGCGGGCGGGCGCTGCTATGCGGAGGCCGAGCACCGTGGCGAGTTCTCGACGAATCACCCGAACGCCACGGGTGAGGTCACTCAGATCGCTGTCGAGACCGGCGCGCAGACGCGTGACCTGGACGCGTTGCAATACCACCCGAATGGCGGCGCCTGGCCCGCGACGATGCAGGGCTACTCGATCCCCGAGACGACGCGCGCCTACGGAGCTGTCCTGCTGAACGCCGACCGTGAGGAGTTCACGGACTCGCTCGGGCCCCGCGATACCGTCTCGCAGGCGATCTTCGACGAAGTGGAAAAGGGGAAGGGCGTGCTAACGCCAGACGGCCGACCCGCCGTATGGCTCGACACGACGCGCATCACGCCTGAAGACGCGGAAATCTCGTTGCCGTACATGCTTCGGCGGTACCGCAGCGCCGGGATCGACCCGCTCACGGAACCGATCTACACCTACCCCGTCCTCCACTACCAAAACGGCGGGCTCGTCATCGACGAGGGCGCGGAGACCACTCTCGAGGGCGTGTTCGCCTGCGGTGAGATCGCAGGCGGAGCGCACGGACGGAACCGCATGATGGGTAACTCGCTACTCGAATGCACCGTCTTCGGGCGTCGTGCAGGCCGCGCGGCGGCGGGAAGGAGCAGCGCATGAGCGATCAGCCGGCTGCACTCGATCCGAAGGTGGTTCACGCATTCGTGGGCA
>JAERMP010000255.1 GCA_016844515.1 Thermoleophilia bacterium
TCCTTCGAGCTCGTCGGCCAGGGCCACGGCGCCACAATAGGGCTTCATGCCTTCCGTGAATGCACGTGAGCTGTTCGCTCCGATCGGGCCGTCCTATGATCGAGTCGGCGCCGCTCTCTCGCTCAGCCAGGATCCGCTCTGGCGTCGCTTTCTCGTGTCGCGGTTCCCGGCAGGCGGGCATGTGCTCGACGTCGCGACCGGAACCGGGCTCGTCGCTGCCGAGCTCATGCGGCGCGGATTCGAGGTCACCGGTGTCGATCAGAGCGCGGAGATGCTTGCCGTCGCCCGGCGCCGTTTTGGCGACAGCGTCGAGCTGGTCAAGGCCTCCGCGAGCTCGCTTCCCTTCGCAGACAGCGCGTTCGACCACTTGACCTTCACGTACCTTCTCCGGTACGTCGACGATCCCGGAGCGACGCTTACCGAGCTCGCGCGCGTCGTGCGCCCCGGCGGCACCGTGGCGTCTCTGGAGTTCGGGGTTCCGGGCGGACTCGCACGGCCGCTCTGGGAGGCGTACGTCCGCGGCGTACTGCCCGTCGCCGGACGCGTGCTTCGCCAAGGCTGGGCGGAAGTGGGCGACTTCCTGGGCGGCTCGATTCGCGCCTTCTGGGCGGAGTACCCGGTCGAACGGCAGCTCGAGCTCTGGCGAGCGGCAGGGCTTTACGACCTCGAGATGCGTCGACTCAGCCTAGGCGGAGGCGTCGTCATCTGGGGACGCAAGGCGTGAGCACCCCGCCGACCGAGCGTCCCTCGTGGTACGCGCTCGAACGCGGTGGCTGGCGCGACTACGTGACCCTGCTGCACCCGCCGTACACGGCGTGGCACGTGTCGTACGTCGTGATCGGTGGGTGCTTAGCGCCGGCGATCGCATGGGGACGCCTCGGCGCCGCTGCCCTGGCGTTCGCGCTCGCGGTGGGCATCGGCGCCCACGCGCTCGATGAGCTCAGGGGGCGCCCACTCTCCACGAAGATCCCGAGCGGAGCTCTCGTCATGCTCGCGGTCGGCTCGATCGGGGCGGCGTGCGCCATCGGGGTCATCGGCGCGCTCTCCTTCCGACCCTGGCTCGTCCTGCTGGTCCCCGTGGGGCTGTTCCTCGTCCTTGCGTATAACCTCGAGCTGCTCGCAGGCCGCTTTCACTCCGACCTCTGGTTCGGACTTGCCTGGGGCGGATTCCCGGTCATCTGCGGGTATGCGGCGGTCGCCGGCGAGATCGGAGTCGTCGCCGTCCTCGCCGCTGCGTTCGCCGTCCTGCTCTCGCTCGCTCAGCGCGCGCTCTCGAATCGTGTCCGCTTCGTGCGCCGACGAGTCGCCGAGGCGACCGGTGCGCTCGAGCTCCGCGATGGGAGCCGCGAGCCAATCGACGCTCACTGGCTCATAGCCGCCGAGGAGCGCGGCCTGCGACTACTGGCAGCGGCCTCGGTCGTGCTCGCAGCCGCCCTGGTCGTCTACCGGCTGTAGTGGTCTAGATCTACAGTGGTCTCGTGTCTGGCATCGCCTGGATCCTCGTAGCAGCGCTCGTTGCCGCTGTCCTCCTGAGCATCCTGCTCGCCCTCGCGCTGCGCCGCGCACGCGCGCGCGCTGCGCGGACCGACGAGCTGGTCGCCGACGCCCGCCGTGCCGTTCGCGCCGCAGCGGAGGAGGAGGCCTCGACGCAGGCGGAGCAGCTACGCATCACGATCTCACGCGCCCATGCGGACTCGCTTTCGACGTACGTCGCCGAGGAACGTCGGCTATCGGACCAACGGCGTGGTGAGCTCGGCGTCCGCGAACGCGAGCTCGCGGAACGCCTGGCTGAGCTGGTCGCCACGGTCGAACAGCGCGTCGAGGAGCGACTGCGAGCATGGGAAGCCGACCTCGAGCGAGCGCAGAACGCGCTCCAGGGTGCTGTGACGACCCTCGAGCAGGGCCTCAGGCAGCGAGTCGCGGATGTCGAGGCCAAGATCGAGGCCGAGGCCACCGAGCTTGGAACGACGGTCGACGAACAGCGCGCAGCTGCACTTCGGCTGCGCGAAGCGCTCGAGACCAGTGCCAAGGATGCACTCGCTCAGGCACTCGACGAGCTGCAATCGCATGCGGACGACCGTCGTCGCGCAATCGACGACATGACCGAGCGGCTCCGCCAGCATGAGCATGCGGTCGCCGAGCAGGTCGATCGAGCAGAGAGCGAGGCGCGAGCGCGAATCGAGGTCGCGTTCGCCGAGGTCGAGCGCGGGCAGGTGGAACAGATAGAGCGAGCGATCGCCCGTGAAGTCGATCGACGAGCCGAGGCAAGCGCGCTCGAGTTCGAGAACCGCATGCGGGCCATCCGCGAGGAAGCCGCGAATCGACTCCGCGATGAGCTCGACCGCACGGCCGAGTCGTTCCTCCGCCGAGCCGACGGCTTGATCGCCGACCAGCTCCAAAAGGCCGTGGAGGTAGCAGCGCAGCGTCTCGACGACCGCATCGTCGAGCTCGCGAAGCGCTACGAGTCGTCGCGCTCCTCGGCAGAGGTCTGAGCAACCGCGACTGCCGTTCCGGTCGAGCAGGAAGCGCCCGCTGAACGGCGAATCCGGCGCGCATGGCCGAGACGACCGAGACCCCGCTCTGGCACGAGAACGAGCCGGCGAAGGTCGAGAGCTGGCGCTTGCACATCCTGCTCGAGGCCGGCTATCCGGTTCATCTCGCCGAGCGGCTCGCGGTCAGCGAGGTCGATCTGCACGATGCCGTGGAGATGCTCTCGCGCGGCTGCGATCCGACGACAGCCGCCGAAATCCTCTTGTAGACCCGGCCTTGGGGTCGCCCGAGGACGAGGCAAGCCTCGCCCTTACGACCCGCCGTTAACCTGGGGTGGTGCCGAAGGTCGAGTCGATCATGTACGGCGACCGCAAGGTCTTCACGGTCTCGTCGTTCAACCGCGGCATCGCCTCGTATCTCGGCAGGTTGCCGGCTGTCTGGGTCGAAGGCGAGGTGACCGAGCTTCGCCGAAACGAAGCGTGGGCCACGGTCTTCGTCACTCTCAAGGACCCCACGACGGGTGCGACCCTCAACGTGACCATTCCTCGTCGCACCTTCGACCGGCTCGAGCTCGCGCTGGAAGAGGGCGAGACGGTCCACGTCTCCGGCCGCGCCGAGTTCTACGAGCTGAAGGGCGAGCTCGGCCTGCGAGCCACCACGATCGAGCGCATCGGCATCGGCGGGCACTTGCTCGCCCTCGAGCGCCTGAAGCGCAAGCTCGCCGC
>JAERMP010000256.1 GCA_016844515.1 Thermoleophilia bacterium
CCGGAGACGCTCGCGAGAACCACGCTCCGACAGCTCCAGGCCGATGATGGCGTCAACGTCGAGTCCTCCGTGCGCGCGGGCGAGCCCCTCGGCGGAGGCTACGTCCAAGGTCATGTCGACGGCGTCGGCCACGTCCAGTCGGTCGAGGCGGAGGGAGAAGGGCTGCGCGTCTTCATCGAGGCGCCGGACGACGTCCTCCGCTACTGCGTCGAGAAGGGCTCGGTGACGATCGACGGCGTCTCGCTGACGGTCGCCGAGCTTGCCGACGACGCGTTCGCCGTTGCGCTCGTGCCGCACACGCTTGAAGCGACGACGCTCTCCCAGCTTGCTCCTGGGCAGGAGGTCAACCTCGAGGCCGATGTGCTCGCGAAGTACGTCGAGCGTCTGCTTCCGCGGGGTCAGACCCGTGATGTCTGACCCCATGCGGGCTACGATCCGAGAATGAGCATGGACCTGAAGGCGCCAGAGACAACGTCTCCCTTCGCGACGATCGAGGAGGCGATCGACGACATTCGGTCCGGGAAGTTCGTCGTCGTCGTCGACGACGCAGACCGCGAGAACGAGGGCGACCTCACGATCGCGGCCCAGTTCGTCACGCCAGACTCGATCAACTTCATGGCGACGTACGGCCGAGGTCTCATCTGCCTCTGCCTGACGGCCGAGCGATGCGACGAGCTCGAGCTGCGGCCGATGACCGATCACAACGAGACGCCGCTCGGAACGGCCTTCACCGTCTCCATCGAGGCGCGCGAGGGAGTGTCGACCGGTATCTCCGCCCACGATCGAGCGCGCACGATCCAGGTTGCGATCGATCCCGGCTCGACGCCGCACGATCTCGTCCAGCCCGGCCACGTGTTCCCGTTGCGAGCACGCCTCGGCGGCGTCCTTCGCCGTGCAGGTCAGACGGAGGCAGCCGTCGACCTCGCCCGGCTGGCCGGGTTGATCCCGGCCGGCGTCGTCTGCGAGATCATGAACGACGACGGGACCATGGCCCGAGTGGCCGATCTCACCGCGTTTTGCGAGCGTCACGGCCTCAGGATGATCACGGTCGCCGATCTCATCGAGTACCGGCGCCGCACCGAGAAGCTCGTCGAGCGTGTGGTCTCGGTACAGCTCCCGACGGATCACGGCATGTTCCAGGCAGTCGCCTATCGCGAGCTCCTGACCGGCCAGCACCACGTCGCGCTCCTCAAGGGTGATGTCGACGGGGTGGAGGGCGTCCTCGTACGCGTCCACTCCGAGTGCCTCACTGGCGACGTGTTCCACTCACTCCTCTGCGACTGCGGTGAGCAGCTCGAGCAGGCGCTTGCTTGCATCGACGCTGAAGGACGCGGAGTCCTGCTCTACATGGGACAGGAGGGGCGTGGGATCGGGCTCCTCAACAAGCTGAGGGCCTACGAGCTCCAAGAGTCAGGGCTCGACACCGTTGAGGCCAACCTGGAGCTCGGATTTCCGGCAGACGCGCGGGAGTGGGGGATCGGGAACCAGATACTCGCCGACCTCGGCCTGACGACGATTCGCATCCTCACCAACAATCCCCGCAAGCTCACTGGGCTCGACGGATACGGCCTCTCCGTGGTTGAGCAGGTTCCGATCGAGGTCGAGCCCAAGCCCGAGAACGCGCGCTATCTGGCCGCCAAGCGTGAGAAGCTCGGACACACGATCACGAAGCTCCATCACCAAGGTGCGCGCCTCGAGCCCGAGCCACGCCCGGAGGACGACCAATGAGCAGCCGCGATATCGACGAGTCGAGCGAGAACGTCCTCTCTGAGTGGCCGAACCAGGCCGAGCCGGAGATCGACGCTGACGAGGACGAGCTCGGAACCACCGATGACGACGGCGCGCCGGCCTGGGGGACGGCGGGCGCGACGTCCGCGTCGGAAGACGCTGGCGCGGAGGTGTCCGCGGTCGCAGAGCCCGAGCCGACACTCGAGCCGGAGCCGGACGAGGTGACGTTCGAGCCGGAGTCTCCGGAAGACGACGGCGCGCCGATCCATATCGAGCTCTCCCACGAGCACGCGGCGGGCGACCTTCACATCCCGGACGGGTACGCCGTGCTCGAGGGCGAGGCCGAAGGAGGCCGCCGTGCCGTCGGCATCGTCGTGTCTCGCTTCAACGGGATGGTGACGACGCAGCTCCTCGACCGGGCCCTCGAAGAGCTCGCGGCGGCGGGCGTGCGGCAGGAGACCGTCACGATCATGGTCGTGCCCGGCGCATTCGAGCTGCCGCTGGCGGCCACTGCGTTGGCGAAGACACGCCGGTTCGCGTGCATCATCGCCCTTGGCTGCATCATCCGCGGCGATACGCCCCATTTCGACTACGTCGCGAGCGAAGCCGCGAGCGGTCTCCAGCTCGCGGCGCTCGAGACGGGCGTCCCCGTCTCGTTCGGCGTCCTCACGCTCGACCGCGTGGAGCAAGCGGATGCACGCATCGAGAAGGGCGCCGAGGCCGTGCGCAGCGCGCTCGAGATGGCCGATCTCTTTTCCCAGCTCCGCGCAGCCGCATCGCGCTGACTCTAGCTGGAGCTGCAAAGGCGCTCGCGCAGCGAGCGCCTTCAGGGGTTCTCGCGCGGCGCGGAGTTCCGAAGAGGAACTTCGTGCTGAGCACCGAGCTGCGATAGCGCTCGCGCAGCGAGCGCCTTCAGGGGTTCTCGCGCGGCGCGGAGTTCCGAAGAGGAACTTCGTGCCGCTGCGCAACAGGTAGAGTGCTCGGCCGCATGTCCAAGGTCTGCGCGATCTGCGGGAAGAAGCCCGGCTTCGGCAACAGCCGCAGCCATTCGATGGTGGCCACGAAGCGGCGCTTCAACCCGAACCTGCAGCGCGTCCGTGTGCTGCTCCACGGGCATCCGACGCGCGCCTACGTCTGCACGCGCTGCCTCAAGGCCGGCAAGGTTCAAAAGGCTCTCTGAGCCGCAGGTCGGCGGTCGCAGCCGCCTGGCGTAGGGCGAGGCTTGCCTCGCCCTCGACCGCAGCTCACCTTCAGGGCGACGCACGCGTCGCCCCTCCTCGACGCCTGCGGCGCAATCCAGCGACGCCAGAGTGCGCTGCGCCGGGGACGACTAAGTGCTCCCCGCCGTCAATACGTTCACGCTTCGCGCGGCTGCGAACGCTTCGCATGCCGTCGTTCCCAGTCGGGCCAATATTCTCGATATTGGCCCTCCCTGCGTCCTAGGCCTGCTCGGTTCTCGCCGGCGAATCACGATCGTATTGACG
>JAERMP010000257.1 GCA_016844515.1 Thermoleophilia bacterium
GGATGGCGCCGGCGAGAACGGGTGGGTCGAAGTCGGCGACCTCGACGTAGTCGACGGCGAGGCCGTTCGAGGCGGCGAGGGCCGCGCGCGCGGCGTCGATGTCCTTGGTTGCGAGCGCGCGGGGAAGGGCGAGAGCTCGTTCGCGCTCCTCTGGTGAGAGAAGGGCGTTGCGCGAGCTGAGCGCGAGGCCGTCCGAGTTGCGCACGGTGGGGAGGACGCGGAGCTCGATCTCGAGCGCGAGGTCGCGAGTCATTCTGCGGATCACTTCAGCCTGTTGCGCGTCCTTCTGGCCGAAGTAGGCGCGATCCGGCCGAACGATCTCGAAGAGCTTGAGGACAGCGGTTGCGACGCCTCGGAAGTGGCCAGGCCGAAAGCGACCTTCGAGGATCGAGTCGAGCTCTGCTACCTCGACCCAGGTCTGAAAACCGGGCGGGTACATCTCTTCGACCGAAGGGGCGAAGACGAGGTCGACGCCAGCTTCCTCTGCGAACACAAGGTCCCGCTCGTCGTCGCGCGGATAGCCAGCGAGGTCGCTCTCGTCATGGAACTGAGCCGGGTTCACGAACAGGCTCATGACGACCGTCTCGTTTTCTGCGCGCGCTGCGCGGAGGAGGGAGAGATGGCCTTCGTGCAATGACCCCATCGTCGGTACCAGCCCAATCGCTCCAGCTCGGAGCGGAGCGAGCGACTCCCGAACCTCGACGATCGTCCGGCGCGTCTTCACTTCGAGCCTCCGATCCCAAGTAACAGACTGTTACTTGGCAGCTCGTTTCCAGCGAGCTTGGCTGTTGCGGATGCGAGCGCGAGATACAGCTCCTCCAGCTCGGGGCGCTCTGCGCGGATCACGGCGAGATGCCGTTCGACCGTCTCCCAGTCGCAACGTGCGATTGGACCGGTGAGCTCGTAGCCGCCGTCCATGACCCCGCGAATCAGCGGATCGAGCGCTTCGGGCGGGACCCCGGCGGCCTCGAGCAGCGAGCTCGCTGCTGCCCTGAGAGTGACGAGGTAGTTGGAAGCGAACGCGGCACCTGCGTGGTAGGCGGCGCGGTTCGCGTCGTCGAGCTCGAACGGTCGCAAGCCGAGCGTCTTCGCGAGCCAGAATCCGGCGGCTCGCGCTTCATCGCTCTCGGCGGTGATCGCGCTCCAAGCACCGTCGAGCTGCTCAGGGCCGCGTGACTTCGAGAACGACTGCAGCGGGTGCATCCCGAACCTTCGGACATGCGGGTCGAGGGAGAAGAGCGGAGTGGCTCCGCTGACATGCGCGACCCACGGGCCAAGCGGGATATCCGCTGCCACGTCCCCGATCGCCCTGTCGGGAATGCAGAGCAGGACGAGCTCGGGCTCGACGGCGTCGAGGGGCACGCCTCGCTCCGCGAGCCGCGCGCTCACCGTCGAGCCGACGCGGCCACCCGCGCCCACGATCCGGATGCTCTCGATCATCTCTCGCTCCAGTTCCCATTCGGGATACCGGGCAAACCGGAGTGTAGCCTCGCGCGCCTATTTTCCTGCAAGGCGCGCTTCGAGGTGCGCGCTCACGGAAGGCCAGTCGTCGTCCGTGACGCTGTACCAAGCGCTGTCGCGGTTCTCCCCGTCGCGGACCAGCATGTGCTTGCGGTGGATGCCTTCGAACGTCGCGCCGAGAGCCTCGAGTGCCCGGCGCGAGCGCTCGTTCTGCGCATCCGTCTTGAACTCGACCCGGCGGCAGCCCCACGTCTCGAACGCGTGCCGCATCTGCAGCAGCTTCGCCTCGACGTTGGCGCCCGTTCCCCAGGCCGAGGGGTGAAGCCACGTCCAGCCGATCTCGACGGATCGATGCTCCGGTCTCAGCGCGAGGAAGCGCGTCGAGCCGACGATCTCCTTGTAACAGACTGTTACAAGGGGAATCTCCGCTCCAGCTTCGGCTGCAGTGTGCGCCTGCTCCATGTACGTCGACCACTCGGGGCGCGTCTGCGGCTGAACGATGTTCAGCCAGCGCCACGTTGCGGGGTCGCGCGACGCAAGCCAAAGCCCCTCCTCGTGCTCGGGCGCGAGCGGCTCGAGCCGCACGATGCGACCCCCGAGAGTCGGCGCACTCCACCTCTCCACGGTTCTCGACAGTACTGCTTCCCGCCGCAAATGCGGTCGTGGTTCGCCGGCGAGAACCGAGCAGGCCTAGGACGCAGGGAGGGCATGGAAACTGTGTCGGGGTCAGACTTAAGTCTGACCCCGACTCCTTCTCCAATATTGGCCCGACTGAGGACGACGGCATGCGAAGCGTGCGCAGCCGCGTGAAGCGTGAACGTACTTGCGGCGGGGAGCAGTACACTCGGGTCGTGCCCATCTACGAGTACGCGTGCATGAGATGCGAGTCGCATTTCGAGGAGCTCGTTCGCTCGAGCGACCAGGCCGTCACGTGTCCGGAGTGCGGTGCCGCCAAGGTGCTGAAGCAGCTCTCGAGCTTCGCCGTGGTTGGCGCAACGTCGAAGCCGAGCTTCGCCGGGCCGTCGGGCGGCGGCGGCGGCTGCTGTGGCGGCTCCTGTGGCTGTGGGCATTAGGGCGAGGCAAGCCTCGCCCCTACGAGAACGCATCCGGGCCGCGACGTAAACTGCGTGCCCGATGGACGTCGTTGAGCGTGCCGCGGCGCTCCGCGACTACGCGGAGCAGACGGCCTCGTGCACCAAGTGCGCGCTGTCTGAGGGCCGCACGCAGGTGGTCTTCGGTTCGGGAAGTCCCGACGCCGACCTCATGTTCGTCGGCGAGGCGCCTGGCTTCCACGAGGATCAACAAGGCGTGCCGTTCGTCGGGCAGGCGGGAAAGCTCCTCGACAAGCTCCTAGGTGGGATCGGACTCACCCGCGCGGACGTGTTCGTCGTAAATGTCCTCAAATGCAGGCCTCCTGGGAACCGCGACCCTCAGCCCGAGGAGATCGCGGCCTGCGAGCCGCACCTCTTCCGGCAGATCGAGCTGATCGAGCCGAAGCTCGTCGCGACGCTCGGGAACTTCGCGACCAAGCTTCTTTCGGGTCGGCCGGCTGGAATCACGCGCGTCCACGGCCAGGAGCAGGAAGTCACGCTGGGTGCGCGGACCGTTCAGCTGTATCCGATCTACCACCCGGCTGCGGCGCTCTACACGCCGTCGATGTTGAAGGTGCTCGAAGAAGACTTCGCGCGCATTCCCGCTCTTCTCGAGCGTGCGGTCGGCGAGACGAGCGACGCGCCCGAACCCGCAG
>JAERMP010000091.1 GCA_016844515.1 Thermoleophilia bacterium
GTTCATCGCCGCCGTCACACTCACCAGCGTGTGCTTCTTTCGCCCTGCGACAGCCGACGTCAAGAGATCGACGCGGTGGACCGAGCCGTACGAGAAGTTCGAGTCGGCAGCACCGACGTCGGCAGCGGGCTTGTTGTTCCAGTTCAGGATTACTCCCGACGGCGGGTTGATCCCACGCGCGTGTCCAGCGAACGGCAGGAAACCGCGCCAGTCGTAGTCACCGGTGCCGAGCGTGGGCAACGCCGGGTCGGTTCCGGCCGCCCGCACCGGCAGCCGTCCGCTCGAGAAGAGCGCGATGTCCCGGTCGTCCGCATAGAACCAGTTGAAGCTGAACTCGACCGCCCCCATTGTCTTCATGAACGACTGCGCCGAGGTCACGGCTCCGGTGTTGAGCTCGTGGAACGCTCGCATGCTGAGGAGCTCGCGTCCCCTTGTCGATCGCTGGACGGAGATCGCGACGCGCTTCCCTCCCACCGTTGCGAACCCGATGACCGGGCCGTGCGCAGTCTCGTAGTAGGCGACCGGTTGATCCGGCGAGCCTTGCGCCTTCAGCGTCCCGACGAAGAACCGACGCATCGGCTCACACTGGCCCCGGTACAGGTAGTGGCGATCGTCGTCGCAGAGCGTCTCCACGAAGAGGTCGAGATTGTCCGCTTGCGACGAGGTCGCGCTCCACGCGAAGTCGGGGCCGCGCCCGACGAGCACGAGCGGAATACCAGGGAACACGGCTCCGCGCACGGCGAAGCCGTCTCCCGAGAGCGCCATCTCGGCGAAGAACTCTGGAAAGAAGTAGCCGACCTGGGGCCCGGCGACGAAGAGCGGGTGGCCCGTCTCCGAGCGCTTCGCCCCCACGAGGAGCGCGTTGGACGCGACCGCCGGAGCCTCGAGCGGCGCCCCCGTGAAGCTTCCGTGGTCGAGCACCGCGCTCCCCGGAGAGGCCTCCAACGGAAGCTGCTGCGGAAACCGTCCCGGGAGGCTGACAGGTGCGTCCGGATCGTTGGCCTCGCGAAGGTCCGCGAAGACGCGGCGTGCGTCAGCCGCTCCGAGTCGCTCCTCGAGGGCGTCCAGGAACATCGCATTCTGAGCTTCCTGCCCGCCGTTCGTCCCGAACCGAGCCGCGATGAGCGCTGCCGAGGCGACGACGTCATTGGCTGTGAATGGCGTCGCCGGGATTCCCTTCGACCGGTAGTACCCGTTGACTCCGGCCGCATATGCGTTGATGAGCGTGAGGACCTTGCGGCCGATCGCACCCTGGGAGCGCACCGCGTCGAGCTGGTTCGCGAGAAATGCCTCGGCCTCGGCGCTGGGGACGAAGCTCTTGCCCGAAAGAGCAAGCGCGATCGGGTCGAGGCCGGGAACGTCAAGCGCGGCGACTCGAGCCGGGCCGCGTATGAGCTGGAGCAGCAACCCTCGATCCGCGGCTGTAACCCAACCTGACCCGTAGGCCACGTCGGCCTCCGTCTTCCCGGTCACGTGCGCGACGCCGAAGCGATCGCGAACGATCGTGAGTCCCGGTCGAGGACGCTCTCGCTTCTGCGCCTCGCCGGGCGCGAGACCGAGCGGTGCGGGCTTGAAGTACCGGCGGATGTCGCGAGCGCTGACGCCACCCAAGAGCGGCGTGAGTGCGTCGTAGAGCTTCGCCTGGTCGTTCGTGTTGCGGTCGAAGGTGAGGCTCCCGTTCTCTCCCGGGGGCAAGATCGTCCACGCCGCTACCGCGTAGTCCACCTTCGGCGCAGCCTCGAGGGGGACCAGGACAAGCGCCAGCGCAGCGACCACGGTCGCAAGAAGCGCGGCGAGGGGCCGGTACACGCGCGAGAGCCTACCTGCGCCCACGGAATACAGTCCGTCCTCGTGGATGCCCTCCTCGCGCTTGCCGCCGCGCTCATCTCCCTGCGCCTCTCGGGCGATCTCCTACGCCGGTTTCGGGATCGGCGCGCGCCCGAGCTCGCCGCGTGGGCCGCCGCACTCGCCGCCTATGCGATGGCAGCGGGGGCGCTCGCCTGGGGTGCGGCGGCGGGTTGGAGCGACGCTGCGTTTCGGGTCTACTACCTCGGCGGCGGACTGCTCACGGCCGCGCTCCTCGGCGCAGGATCGCTCCTGCTCGTGGGCCGGCGCTGGATCGCTCCCGTGGCCCTCGTGTACGCCGGCGTTGCGGCAGGAATCGTGCTCGCGGTGCCCCTGCACGGGAACATCTCCGGGACTGCGATCCCGGAAGCACAGGACATCCTCGAGCTCTGGCCGGCACGGATTGCGGCGATCGCCGGGAACTCGCTCGGGACGCTGGCCGTGGTCGTAGTCGCACTCGCCACCTTCCGCGCACGCCCACTCGGAAACGCTCTTATCCTCGCCGGTGCCGGCGTCGCCGCGGTCGGCAGCGGACTGGCCGGGCTCGGGGTCGGAGCGCTCGCACCCGCGGTCGCAGTCGCTGCAATCCTGCTCTACGCGGGTTTCGTCGCGCCTACGAACGCCTCGGCACGTCGTCGTTGACGCGGTCGTGCTCCTCGTGTGAAGCCTTCCGCTCCCGGAGCCAGACGGCAACGAGGAGCGCGACCACCGCGAGCACCACCAGCGACTCCACGATCGCCCCGGCGACGCCCCCGTGAGCGACAAGAGGCTTGATGTGGGTTAGCAGCACGTCCGGCTGGGGGCCTGCGCACGGCACATCGCGGCCGTCTCGATCGGCACCAAGGCTGCCAGCCTTGGCACCGCCCGATCCGACCACGCTGCTTGGCGCAGACCCTTCCCGAACGCACCCCTGACCCACATCAAGCCTCTAGCCCCGTGTAAGGATCCACATCCCTCCGAGGGTGTAGAGCACCATGAGCGCGAGCATCGGAATCTGGGCCAGGAACGCTGCGAGGCGATCCTCGAAGACGGCCACGGCTCGATCGTGGGCCACCGCCAGCCCGACCACGTGCCCGAGGACGAGCGAGACGGTCTGCACATACCACACGGTTCGGGGCGAGACGATCGCGAGATCAGGTGCGAAGTCGACCGTCCCAAACAGATCCCATCCTCTCCCGAACGGATCCGAGACGAGCGCGATGATGAACTGCCCCTGGATCACGAACAGCGAGAAGTAGTGGGCGAGGAGGTACGCCGCCGCGATCGGGACGAGCGGCAGGATGAAATCGGGAACGAGAGAACGGTTCAAACGGGCGAGCGCCCGGGCCGCCCACACGGCGGCTGAGTACGTGACGAGAACCGTTGCGACGATCGTCGCGAGGCCGATGACGTTCACGACCGTCGTGGCGAGATCGACCACCCGCAGCGACGAGCCGGCGAGATCCGCCTGGATGTTGCCCAGCAAGTTTTGCCAGGAGCTTGTCCGGCTCCAGCCGTCGAAGCCGGTCGAGCCGAGGATCACGGCGACGAAGACGAGCGTGCCAGGTACGCGCTCGTCGCCGCCGAGCCCCGTGAACGGCCAACGAACGACGACCCTCCGGTCTCGGACAGCGAATGGCGCGATCCGAGCCAGCAATCCGAACGCCACCGCGAAGCCCTCGCCGTACCGCGTCCATGCATCGCGCCCGTACACCGCCATCCCTGCGAGCGCCCAGTACGAGTAGAGCGCGATCGCGATCCCGAGCGTCCTTGGAAACTCCGGCCTCGGATGGGCGAGCTCGAGAGCTACAAACGCGAACAGCGCCCCCGCTGCCGGGTATCGGCCCCAGCGCCCTGACCATTCGAGGACGGGCCGTGCTTCGCGTCCACCTCGCTCGAGCACCCACACGGTCGCGTCCGCGATCGCTCGCCACGGGCTGAGGACGCTCCAGACGTTGCCGAGCGTCACCGACAGAAGCGGAATCCCGAGCCAGAAGATGACGTAGACGAACGTCGGCGCGAAGTTGAGCAACGCGGTGGTCGTGCCGAAGAGCGCGGTGGCGGTTGCGAGGGCGAGAAGTGCGACCGAGATCACCTGCAGCACGATGCGCACCGCCTGCGAGAGCAGCACAGTGCTCAGCGCACGAGGCAGGAACCTCCCGCCTGCGTGGTGCTCGAGCAGCGGCTTGCGCCACAGAGCAGCGAGCAGGACAAACGAGACCACGAGGACGACGAACGCCCCGACGAAGAAGAACGCCGCAGGTACGGGGAGGTCGCGAACCCCGCCGATTCCGTGAGCGAGCGGGGTCACGGCTGGACGGTCAGGTCTGCGATCTGGGCGCCACGCTCCTCGATCTCGACCTCGAATCGCCCCGGAAGCGTGGCCGTGAAGGTGATTCGAGCCGTGCCGCCGGCGGCTACGTCACGCGAGATGTCGTAGCCGTGCAGATGGATCTCGTCCGCAACGTCGGACTGGACGACGAGCAGGACGAGGTCACCCTTGTCGACGGTCTGGCGCACGATCCCGCCTTTGGGTGCGCCGTTCTCGATCACGATGCGAACGACGGTCGGCTTCTCCAGCTCCGTCGTCACCGTCATCGTGCTGGTCGTCTCGGTGGTCGTGGTCGACGTCGTCTCGGTCTCAGTCGTCTCGGCGGCGTCTCCGTCGTCGCCTCCCCCGCACGACGCGAGCCCGAACCCGCCGACGAAGAGCGCGATCGCCGTCAGGAGAACCATCGCGCGCCGGCTCGTAAGCACGGGCGCAGACTAGCCGGGCGCCCCAACGCCGAGTGTTCCTAACTGTCGCGAAGCGCTCGGCGATGACGCCGCCGACGAGGCCCCCGAAAGCGAGCGCGACCGCAATGGCGCCGCCCACGAGGAATGCCTGCCTGCGTCACACTCTTAGCTCGGGCTCCCGAGCTACGGGAAGCCAGTACCAGCGCTCAGAGACACGTTGGTCCGTCACGTCAACTCGTCCAGGACGGCCCGGGCGACGGGTGCCTGCAGGGGATCGAAGCGCGCGTTTAGGCGCAGGGCGTCGGAGAGGAGACGCCGCGCCTCGGCGCCTTGGCCCCGCGCTCTGGCAATCATGCCAGCGTGGTAGTAGAGCTTGGGATCGCGCGTGCCCAGCGAGAGCGCCCGTTCGATGAGCCGTTGCGCTTGGTCGTGCATCCCGTTCTTGTGGGACGCCCAGGCGGCAGCGTCGTAGCCGTAGACGTCCTTTCGCACTCGGAGCTCAGCGAGCGCGAGCCGGCGGGCCTCGCCCAAGCGGAGGTCGTGATCGGCGTAGAAATTCGCGAGTTGGCGGTTGTAGACCTGACGGTTGATCTTGGCGAGCTTCGCGATGAGCTCAACCGTCTCGTACTGCTCGCGGGCCTTGTTCATCCTCCCGGTCGCAGCGTAGACGTCACCGAGAGCGGCCAAAAGGTCGGGCTGCGGGACGATCTCGGTCGCGCGCAGATAGAGGTTGATCGCCGCCTCGTGATCGCCCTGGGCGGCCTTGGCTTTGGCCAGCCCGCCGAGGGCCAGGGGATAGTCGTCGAAGAGGCGGAGCGCCGAGCGGTAGTGCGACTCGGCCAAATCGATCCGCCCGGCCCTGAAGGACAGCTCGCCGATCTGATACGTGTACCAAGCAAGGCTCTCGCCGTAGTCGCCCGACTCCTGCGCAAGCTTGGCAGCCCGGGCCATGAGTGTGAGCGCCTGGTCCGTGTCGCCATGAAGATCCGCCAGGAGCGCGAGGCGGCTGTATGCGGCCGCGGTGGCTGCGAAAGCGAGAAGTCTGTTGTACGCGGCTCGTGCTCGCGCGTACCGCCCGAGCGCCAGATTCGCGTCACCGAGAGTCACAAGCGCTTGCAGGCCGCGAGGGTCGTCGACGAGCGGCCGTGCGACGGCGAGTGCCCCGCCGAACTGATGTAGCGAGAAGAGCACGGTCGACAGCGACGCTTCCGCCTGAACGTACTCGTGATTCACGCGGAGCGCCCGACGGAGCGCCTCCTCCGCCCGCAGGTAGTAGCCGATATCACTCGTCTCGCGCGCCTTCCGGGCGAACGCCTGGCCGAGGTAGGTCAGGTCGATGTAGGCGCTCGCGTGGCCGGCGACGCGCTTCGACCAGAAGGCGATCTGCACGTCGGCGTCGGGCACGTCGGATCGGGAGACTGCCGTGAAGTCGTCGTTCGCGGCGAGAGGTCGCGGCTCGACTGCGGCTCCGGTTCGGCTCGAGGCGACCAGGTAGGCAACGCCGTACGCGAGCCCGACGAACCCGACGGCGATGGCGGCGAGGAGAGAGAGGAGCCTGAGCTTGGTCATGTTGGATCTCGTGATGAACCTGTTCGAGCTGCGGGAGTGGTACGAAGCCACCCCCGCAGCTCGGATGGGATCGAGGTCTCCTAGTTCGGCACTCCGAGGTACGGGAAGCCGCTCAGGAACGTCGAGTCGTTGTCGACGCAATCGGTGGTGATGAGCCCCTCGGTGATGAGCCCAAGCTCGGCGTCGATCACGTCGTCGGCGAGGTTGCGCCCGTTGAGGAAGCCCGTCGCCTTCGACAGGTCGACCGTGAGAATGTCCGGCAACAGGATGTCGGCCAGCCCCTGGATCTTGCCCGCGTCATCGCCGGTGTTCGGGTCCGACGCATTGTTCAGGCTATAGAGGAGCGTCAGCGAGTTCACGACCTCGCTGCGCCACAGCGCCTGATCCTGGTTCGGTGTGGTCTGGTTGAACTGGTCCTCGAGGTTGCCGTCGGCCGTTGAGCCTGCCTCGAAGGGGTTCGGCGGGATGAACACGGTGAGGATCGCCGGCCGACCCATGCGCTCGATCTGCTCGCCGTCGACGACCGTCCGTCCCCATACGCCGACGGGGGCGGAGCCGATCCAGCTGGTCGGAACCTCGACGACGATAGCGGACGTTTTCAGCCCTAGGAAGAAGTCGCTTACGGGCACCCCTCCGGCTGCCCCGCAGAACGTGGCTCCGCGGTTGAAGTTCGCCAGATCGAAGAAGAACGGGTCGTCGCGGAGACCCGCGAACGCGCTCACGTCGTGGTTCTCCTCGACCTCGTCGGTCGTTCCGCGGGCGATGACGCGTTCGTCATGCGCCGTGATCCAGCGGACGGTGTAGCTCTGTTCTCCGCCGTGGTGTCCGGAGAACTGCGTCCGGACCGTGATGTCCGGCCGGGCGTCGCCGTTCTTGTCGATCAGGAGCTCGTACTTCGCTCCGGGGCGGAACGTCGTGCCGCTGATCACTCCCGCAGCCGGGTTCACCGTCATGGCGAGCACGGTCCTGTTCAGGTTCTGCGACGCCCCGGGATGGAACACGTAGACGTCGTTGATGTCGATCCGGCCGTCCTTCTTCACGGCCGGGGCATCGAGGTGATCCGCGCTCATCGCCGGAATCGTCGCCACCGCCGCGACAGCGACGAGGGCGAGGAGCCCAAGCACCTCGATGCGGACGAGCCTTCGTACGTGTCTCGCTCGCAACATTCCTCCTCCTTCTCTTTTCTTGTTGTTCCCCTTACTCCGGTCCGGCGGCCTCGCGAGTCGTGAGCGGCTCGCCGGATCGCCTGGCCCTGACTCTCTTTGCGCCGTAGCCTCCTTCCGGATCGATTCCCACCGACTGCGCCTTGTTCGTCGGCTGTGGCTCATCGGTTCGCCAAGTACGGAGTGGCGTCTGCGTGGTGCGTCGCGTACGGTCCTCGGTGCCCACGGATCAGAGGAGGCCAGCCATGGAGCGCGAGCAGTACGTCGTCTGGATCACGACCCGCCGGATCAAGCCGGGGACGTACGAGGAGTTCCGGCGCGCGTGGCGGCCGAGAGAGTTCCCCGAGGGGATGCTGCGGGCGTACGAGTGCTTCTCGGAGGAGCGCAGCGAGGTCGTCGGCATCTCCACCTGGGAGTCGCTGGAGGCGCGCGAGCGTTACCGGCTGTCGGACGTCGAGTCCGACCGGCAGCAGGCGATGGCGCCGTTCGTAGAGGCCGAGAGCTCGGGCCTCTACCTGGGCCGCGAGCTCCAGATGCCCAGCGAGAGCTAGCCCGAGAGCTTCGCGCGGACGAGCTCGCTGACCACGCGTGGGTTGGCTTTCCCCTGTGTCGCCTTCATCACCTGGCCGACGAAGAAGCCGAGCAGGCCTTCCTTGCCGCCCCGATAGGCCTCGACCTGGCCGGGGTTCGCAGCGAGGACCGCGTCCACGATCGGCTCCAGCTCCGCGGTGTCTGACACCGCCTCCTGCGCAACGTAGGAATCGGCGCTAAAGCCGGCATCGCCCAGCATCGCGATCGCCTCGTCGAATGCGGCGCGCGGGATTCGGTCGCGCGCCTCGACGAGCCGTGCGAGCTCTGCCGGTGCGACTGCGCCGATCTCGACGCCCGCTCCGACGACGGCATTCGCAATGACGTTCGCGGCGGCGACCGCATCGGCCCCAGCCGCGACCGTGTCCTC
>JAERMP010000258.1 GCA_016844515.1 Thermoleophilia bacterium
GATGGCCCCGGGAGGAGTCGAACCTCCGCCCGCAGATTCGAAGTCTGCTGCTCTATCCGCTGAGCTACGGGGCCTGGATGATCGATAGGGAGTATGCCCGCGGCGCGGGCTGCGCCCGGCGCTGCTACGCGGCGCGTTCGGCTTCGAGCGCGTCTCGCACGTGCGCGACGAGCACGCGTACGACGTTCGGGTCGAACTGAGCCCCGGCGAGGCGCATCAGCTCGTTCAGCGCGTCTTCAGGGAGGAGCGCCTCGCGGTACGGGCGGTGCGACGTCATCGCGTCGTACGCGTCGCACGCGCACACGATCCTTGCCGCGAGCGGTATGTCCTCTCCCTCGAGGCCGTCGGGATAGCCGCTTCCGTCCCAGTGCTCGTGCGACGAGCGCACGACTGCGGCGACGCTGCGTAGGGCAGGAGACGCACGAAGGATGCGCTCGCCGACGATCGTGTGCTGGCGCACGAATGCCCATTCGCGCTCGTCGAGCGGCCCGGGCTTGTTCAGTATCTCGTCCGGGACGGCGAGCTTTCCGAGGTCATGGAGCTGCGCTGCACGCGCGAGCTCGTCGAGCTCGTCGCGTCGGAGCCCCAGCATGCGCCCGGTCTCGACCGCGAGCGAGCCGACTCCGTCCAGATGCGCCTGCAGCTCGGGCTCGCGTTGTGCGAGCACCTCGAGAAGCGCGGCCATCGTCCGGTCGCTCTCACCCCGTCTCGAGTGCTTCTGTGCGTACAGGCGCTCGTCCGCCGCTTGCAGCGCGTGGGTCGGGTCGGTCGCCTCGTCCGGGAGCATGACCGCGCCGAACGAGCTCTCGATCAGGAACCCCTCGCCCTGCTCGGAGAGAGCCTCGCACGCGCGGTCGATCAGCGGCTCGGCCTCGCCCTCACCCACCGACACGACCAGGCAGAACTCGTCGCCGCCGAGCCGGTAGGCGGCGCCCTGCGATCCGGGCGCAGCCGCAAGCTTCTCGCCAAGGCGTGCCAGGAGCGCGTCTCCGGCGGGATGGCCGAACGTGTCGTTGTACCCCTTGAATCCGTCGAGGTCGAAGATCATGAGGAGAGTCGGATCGACCTTCTCCATAGCGAGGCGACGCTCGAGATCGAGGAGGAGCTTTCGGCGATTGCCGAGCCCGGTGAGCGCGTCCGTGGTGGCCTCGTGGCGGGTGAGCACGAACAGCTTTCGGTTCTCTCGGAACGTCAGCGCAAGTCGCACGATCACGAGGAGGAGGACGGCTGCGGCCAGCAAGATCGCCAACAGGTTGACGGTGCGGAAGTGGTCGTAGACGAGGATGCCGGTTGCGGCGAGCGCGCAGACGGTTGGGACGGCCAGCAGCGGGCGGCCTTCGACCTCGAGCCCGTCTCGACTCCGATCCTGCGCCCACGCGGCCGAGGCGACCAGGAGCATCGAAGCGGGCCACAGGATGTCGATCCAGGTGCCGTCGACGTAGGTTCCCTCGGCCGACTGGAACAGGTACACGCCGTCCGCGGTCGTGGTGGCGAGCGTTCCCAGCCCGAGCAGGAGCCAGCGGTGACCAGGCCTCCACGCGGTCAGGGAGAAGACGCCGAAGACCACGGAGAGCAGAAGGACGTCTCCGAGCGGGTAAGCGAGGTTCGTGACCACGGTCGAGAGCGAGCCCTCGGTGCTCTCGAGGACGAGCTCGACGAGGATGGCCGCACCGACGGCTGCAGCCGCAAGCGAGGCGGTTATTCCGTCGAGCCAGAGCGTGCCTCCAATCGAGCGTGCCCGATCGCGGAGGAGGAGAACGATCCCGACGTACAGGAGCACGTAGAAGCCGATGAACCCGGCGTCGGCTAGCGACGGGTACGACTCCGGCTTGAAGATTGCGTACCAGAGCTCGCCGAACGTCCAGGACACGAGAGCCAGAGTGATCGCGATCCACGCGGCGCGCTCGCGCTTCACGAGATAGGCGTGAGATCCGACGGTCACACACGCCAGTACCATCAGACCGTTGTAGACCCAGACGTTGAAGAACTCGAAGAATCTGGAGTCCTCCGGCGCAGCGAGGGTGAAGATCGCGAACGCGGTCAGGCCCGCGGTCGCGGCCGCTCGCGTGAAGTAGATCCACCGACGATGTGGCATCTCCGTACGAAAATCGGCTTTTGGCTACTGCTTCTTGAGCGCTCGACGCAGCCGACGTGCTCTGCGACGTCTCGGAGCCGCACGAAGAACGTCGCGAACCGAGCCGGAATGCCCTTTTGCCCAGGCGCAGACGGCAACGGCGCCGTAGAAGCCGAGCCGCGGCTTCATCGAACAACAACCTGGGCAGCGGCAGGCGGGGGCGGCGTTCAGCTCCCGCGCGTACACGCGCGGAACCCAGCGGGGGCCTCCCCACCGAAGGTCGAAGGCAAACGATCTGACGACGTGCGCCCAGAGAAGCCAGGCAGTCCAGCGAACGATTCCGTAGAAGTACGAAGCCCGGTACAGCGCAACGAGAGTCGTCTCCGACAGGTAACGCCCGGCCCACTTCCAGAACGGGTCGGCTGTCATCACCGTGGTGCGGAAGTACCCGCGCGTGATCACTCTCCAACTGAGGAGCGCCCAGACCACGAACACGCCGTCCCAGACGAACCCGAGACCGCTGAAGTACGCGCCGGCATCCGTGTAGCGCCCCGTCTGGCCGGCGTACGCCCAGGCACCGACGGCGAACAGGTGATCCGTGAACGGAAACAAGAGCATGGTCCCGACGGTGTCGCCGACGTCGGTGAGCGTATGCGCCCACTGGCCGATCACGAAGCTGTACGCCACCACCTTGTTGCGCCAGATCGCGTACAGCAGCAGTCCGATGAGGACCCCGAACGCGAGCGAGTGCGTGAAGCCGAACCCCGGCCAGCCGCGGTGGAACTGGGCCGGGTTGTCCGCCTTGAGCTCGACGCCGACCAGCGTGATCCCGTAGACGAACCATTTCGAGGCGAGGTCGGGCGCGTAGGAGCCGATGAGCAGCGGTACGAAGGCGACGCGCTTGCCGAGCTTCTTCTGGATGACGTACGGCTCGAGATCGTGCGCCGCCCAGCTCATGCGCGCTCCTCGCCGGCCACGGCGGCCCGAGGAACGCGCATCGAGGATCGAATTGCCGCAAGCCGTCTCATGGGCGCAGCCGGCGGACGACCGTTGGGAGAACTACGACGCAGACTAGGAGGTACGACGCGGCGACGACCCACGAGAACATGAACTC
>JAERMP010000259.1 GCA_016844515.1 Thermoleophilia bacterium
CCAATCGGCTCCGCCGACGGTTCGGCGCAGAAGAGGCGGAGATCCACATCGTCGACCGCGACGACCGCCACGTCTACCAGCCCGGGCTGCTCTTCGTCCAGTTCGGCCTGGCGCACGTCGACGAGATCGTGCGACCGCGCCACCGACAGTTGCGAAACGGTGTCGTCTTCCACGAGAACGAGGTGGAATCCGTCTCGATCGACCGGGACGAGGTGCGACTGGACGACGGAACGGTGCTTCCGTACGACGTGCTCGTCGTCGCCACCGGTGTCCGGCTCCAGCCGGAGGAGACCGAAGGCATGGCCGGCCCGGGCTGGAACGAGCGCGTCTTCACCTTCTACAGCCCGGAGGGAGCGGAGATGCTCCAGCGCGCGCTCGGGAGCTTCGACGGCGGCCGCGTGGTCGTCAACCTGGTCGACATGCCGATCAAGTGCCCGGTCGCGCCGCTCGAGTTTGCGTTCCTCGCCGACTGGTTCTTCCGCGAGAGCGGAATGCGCGATCGCGTCGAGCTCGTCTACTCCACGCCACTCGACGGCGCCTTCACCAAGCCGATCGCGTCCGAGCACCTCGCAGGGCTCCTGGAGGAGAAGGAGATCGAGCTCGTGACCGAGTTCAACGCGGGCGAGGTCGACGGTGTTGGCCGCAAGCTCATCTCCTACGACGGACGCGAGCTCGACTTCGACCTGCTCGTCACGATTCCACTCCACGGTGGCGCTGCCTATGTCGAGCGCTCGCCCGGGCTCGGCGACGCGCTCGGCTTCGTGCCGACCGACAGGAGCACGTTGCAGGCCACCGCGAAGCCGAACATCTTCGCCCTCGGCGACGCGACGGACCTGCCCACGTCGAAGGCCGGATCGGTCACCCACTTCGAGAGCGAGGTGCTGGCGGAGAACGTCGTTCGCTACTTCGCGGACAAGGAGCTCGACACCCGCTTCGACGGCCATGCCAACTGCTTCATCGAGACCGGCTTCCAGAAGGCGCTGCTGATCGACTTCAACTACGACACCGAGCCACTCCCGGGCCACTTCCCGATGGCATTCGGCCTACCGCTCCTGCGCGAGTCACGGGTCAACCACCTCGGCAAGCTGATGTTCCAGTGGGTGTACTGGCACGCGCTCCTCCCGGGACGCGAGATCCCCGGAATCGGGCCGGCGATGCCGACCGCCGGCAAGAAGTTCGCACCTGTCCACACCGCGTAAAGGAGAACAAGATGACCATGACCCTGATCGCAGACGCCCCGGTCGAAGTCGACGCCGAAGGCTTCCTCACCGATCCCGAGCAGTGGAACGAGCGGATCGCCGAGGAGATTGCCACCGGCGACGGGATCCCCGTGCTGACGGAGCGCCACTGGCTCGTTGTCCGCTTCATGCGCGAGCGCTATCTGGCAACGGGCACCGCACCGTCGATCCGGTCGCTCGGCAAAGAGTCGGGCGTTTCGATCAAAGAGCTGTACCAGCTCTTCCCCAAGGGGCCGGCCAAGCTCGCCGCCAAGATCGGCGGCATTCCCAAGCCCAAGGGCTGCATCTAGCCTCTAGAAAGGAGCACCCGATGACCGAACTCCTCGAGCAACCACAACTCACCCCGACCGAGCCGAAGACGATCGAGAAAGTCTCGATCGTGATCTCGAAGGGCTCTCTCGAAGGGATCTATCCCGGCCTGATCATGGCCAACGGCGCCCGCATGGAGGGCATCGAAGCAGACATCTTCTTCACCTTCTTCGGCCTCGACGCGATCCGCAAGAACCGCTTCGAGAAGATCAAGGTCGCCACGGTCGGCAACCCGGGAATGCACATGGCCACGTGGCTCGGCGCCATCCCGGGCATGTCCTGGCTGGCCACGAAGATGATGAAGCGGCAGATGGAGAAGATCGACATCCCGCCGATTCCCGAGTTCATCGAGCTCGTCGGCGACTCGGGCGCGCGCCTCTACGCCTGCAAGGCGACGGTCGACATGTTCGACCTGACGATGGAGGCCTTCGTGCCGCAGGTCGAGGACATCATCTCGGTCGGCGAGTTCTACGAGAAGGCTGCCGGCGGCCAGATCATCTTCACGTAGGAACCCGTCTACACCGGCTGGAGAGCGCCCGCTCTCCAGCCGGGAATTCGCGCGCGGAGCGTCCTTCCCACTTCTTGGGACGCATCGCGGGATAGCCTCTCGTCAATGGCGGGCCTCGACGAGCTCTTCGAGCGCAATCGCGCCTGGGCGGCCGCGATGGTCGCGGAAGACCCTCAGTTCTTCGCCGCGCTCGCCGAGCGACAGGCGCCCGAGTACCTGTGGATCGGCTGCTCGGACAGCCGCGTCCCGGCGAACCAGATCGTCGGGCTGCCTCCGGGGGACGTGTTCGTCCACCGCAACGTCGCCAACGTCGTCGTGCACACGGACCTCAACTGCCTCTCCGTGCTCCAGTACGCGGTCGACGTGCTCGCCGTGAAGCACGTCATCGTGTGCGGGCACTACGGCTGCGGCGGGGTGAAGGTAGCGCTCGAGGGCTCACGGCACGGACTCGTCGACAACTGGCTTCGCCACGTGATGGACGTCCGCGAGAAGCACGCCGAGGAGCTCGCATCCCTGCCCGAGGAGAACCAATTCGCCCGGCTGTGCGAGCTCAACGTCGTGGAGCAGGTCGTGAATGTCTGCCAGACGACCGTCGTCGAGGACGTCTGGGCGCGTGGGCAGGAGCTGACCGTGCACGGGCTGGTGTACGGGCTCCATGACGGCCTGCTGCGCGATCTCGGCGTGAGCGCGTCCTCACTCGAGGCGCTGTAACGGTCGGGGTCGTAGAGCTACCCGCCGACAGCCGGCGTCGCACCGGTAGAGCCGAGCGGGCTACGGCGTGCGCTGGTCAGCCGGCGGGCCCGAGCGCGGGCTCGGCAACGAGCGCTTCCTGCTCTTGGAAATCACGCCCACGGACCAGGGAGAGCGAGACGAGGACGCCCACAAGGGCTATTGCCGCGCCCGCCCAGCGGCGAAGGGCGCTGTGTCGAGCGGCTGGGTGCGGTTAGACGAGTTGAGCTTCCTGCAACAGCTCGGCGCGATGCCCAGCCCGGCAGGAGCCTCCGCCTAGCAGGTGGTGTTGAGTAGCTGCTCGCGGAGACGGGGGCGGGTCCTGGGGACAGGCGCGCTCGAACACGCGCGGCCACTCCGTGGCAGACGTCTTCGAGAACGTCGGCCTGTTACGCCGGAGTCG
>JAERMP010000260.1 GCA_016844515.1 Thermoleophilia bacterium
TACCGCTCGATCGGCTGCATTCCGTGCACGCGCCCGACGACACCGCACGAGGAAGAGCGTGCCGGTCGCTGGGCCGGATCGGACAAATTGGAGTGCGGTATCCACGAAGACACGACACTGGAAAGGACGGCATGAGTCAGCACATCTACGCGCACGAGCATCCTGAGTCGGAAACAGATCGAGGTGGCGGCTTCACCCTCTGGTTCACGGGACTCTCGGGCTCGGGGAAGACGACGATTGCGCATCACGTCGGTCCGGAGATGGACCGCCGGGGGCTCGTCGTGGAGTACCTCGACGGCGACACGGTGCGCACGCATCTCTCGAAGGGGCTCGGGTTCTCGAAGGAGGACCGCGACGCACACGTCGAGCGCCTTGGCTGGGTCGCCTCGCGGGTAACGCGCCACGGCGGCGCGGTCATCGTCGCGGCCATCTCCCCGTACGAGCAGGCGAGGCGTAACGCGCGGGCACTGGTCGAGGAGCACGGGCCGTTTGTCGAGGTGTACGTCAGAACCTCGCTCGACGAATGCGCACGTCGCGACGTGAACGGTCTGTATGCGAAGGCGCTCGCCGGGGAGATCAAGGGGTTCACCGGCGTGGACGATCCCTACGAGGAGCCGTCGTCGCCCGAGATCGTCGTGGACACCGAAGGCTTGGAGCCAGCGGAGTCCGCAGCAGTCGTGATCCGGAGGCTGGAGGAGCTTGGCCTGGTCCCGGCCGAGGTGGCGGCGTGACAATCGTCTCCACCGACCGCTTGATCGCACCGCACGGCGGCGCGCTCGTCGATCGGACGGGAGAGCGGCCGAACGACCTCGATGCGCTCGAACAGGTTCCGCTCACGTCGCGGGAGCTCTCCGACCTCGACATGATCGCCTCCGGCGCGCTGTCGCCTCTCGAGGGCTTCATGGGGAGGGCCGACTACGAGCGCGTCATCGAGGAGATGCACCTCGCGAGCGGACTGCCGTGGGCGCTGCCCGTCTGTCTCGCCGTGGATGCGGCGCCCGCGGGCGACCGCGTCGCGCTGGCGGACGAGAGCGGTCGGCTTGTTGCGATTCTCGAGGTCAGCGAGGTGTACGAGTACGACAAGGAGCGCGAGGCCGAGCTCTGTTTCCGCACGACCGACGAAGGACATCCGGGGGTCGCGCGCCTGTACGGACAGAAGCCGCTCTACCTCGCCGGCAGTGTGACCGTGTTCGAGCGGGCCCACTCCGAGTTCCCCGAGCTCGCGCGGGATCCAGCCGAGACGCGCAGGATCTTTGCCGAGCGGGGCTGGAAGCGGGTGGTCGGGTTCCAGACGCGCAACCCGATTCACCGTGCCCACGAGTATCTGACGAAGGTCGCGCTGGAGACCGTCGACGGCCTCCTCGTGCACCCGCTCGTCGGCGACACGAAGTCGGACGACGTTCCTGTCGGCGTTCGCGTCGACTGTTACCGAACGCTGCTCGACGGCTACTACCCCGAGGATCGCGTGCTCCTCTCCGCGTTCCCGGCGGCGATGCGCTACGCGGGGCCGCGCGAGGCGATCTGGCATGCCATCTGCCGCAAGAACTACGGCTGCTCGCACTTCATCGTCGGCCGTGACCATGCGGGTGTCGGTGACTACTACGGCACGTACGACGCGCAGTTCATCTTCGACGAGTTCGCGCCGCACGAGCTCGACATCGAGCCCCTGTTCTTCGAGCACACGTTCTGGTGCAACGTCTGTGGGTCGATGGCGAGCACGAAGTCGTGCCCGCACGGGCCCGAGGACCGCGTCTTCCTCTCGGGCACGAAGGTGCGCGAGATGCTCGAAGAGGGCGACGTACCTCCGGTCGAGTTCACGCGGCCCGAGGTAGCCACGGTGCTCATCGACGCATACCGAGGCTCGTAGGGGCGAGGCTTGCCTCGTCCTCGTGTATCCACAGCCGATTTCGGGCGAGGCGAGCCTCGCCCCTACATCTTCTGAGGCGCGCCCGTGACCTGGCAGCTCACAGTCGTCGGACTCCTGACCGGCCTCCTCGTCGGAATGACGGGGATGGGGGGCGGCTCGCTCATGACCCCCATCCTCGTCTTCCTGTTCGGGATTCCTCCGGCAACGGCGATCGGCACCGACATCGCCCACGGCGCGGCGTTCAAGAGCGTCGGCGCCGTCCAGCACCGCCGCATGGGAAACGTCCGCGCGAGGCTCGCCGGCTGGATGCTCATCGGCTCCGTGCCGCTTTCGTTGCTCGGTGTGTGGGTGAACGTTCAGCTCGTCGAGCGCTACGGCGACGACGTCAAATCCGTGATGGGGCAGGTGCTCGGCGCCGCGCTCCTTTTCGGCGCAGTCGGCCTAATCGCGAAGAGCCTCGTCCAGACAGGCGCTCCTGACGGCGACCCGAACTGGAAGCTCACGAATCGAGACCGCGTCGCTGCGATGATCATCGGTGCGTTCGGAGGTTTCATCGTCGGGCTGACCTCGGTCGGTAGCGGTGTCTTCTTCGGGCTGACCTTGCTGGTCGTCTTCCCGCTCCGCGCGCACAAGGTCGTCGGCACCGACATCTTCCACGCGGCCGTGCTGCTGTACGTCGCGGGGGCTGCGCACTGGGCGGCCGGGAACATCGACTTCGGGATCCTCTTCTGGCTACTCCTCGGCTCGATCCCTGGCGTTCTGATCGGCGGGCGGCTGACACTATCTATCCCGGAGCAGGGCTTGAGGCTCCTGCTCGCAGGTGTACTCGGTCTTGCGGGTATCAAGCTCCTCAACGTGCCTGGTGCCGGCGCGATCGTCGTCGTGGTGCTTTCGGCGGGCGTCGTAGCGCTGCTCGTCTGGCTCGCGCGCCACAGCTGGATCCGAATCCAGCGCGGGCGCGGCGGGGGAGCCCCCGCGGCCCACGAATAGCTCGGTAGCATCGCCCGGCGATGCGAACCGTTTGGGTCAGCTTCGACACGATGGGACGCGACTGCCTCGCGGCCGCCGCGACCGTTGGGGCGGAGGTCGTCGGCGTGGTCACGCTTCCCGCCCCGATCGATCCGACCCGCTCCGGGCAATGCGCCTTCGACGAGATCGCAGCGCGCCTGGGCGCGGAGCTCCACAAGACCCACGACATCAACGCCGAGGAAACGCTCGACGCCGTTCGCGCGATCGATCCGGAGCTGATCTTCGTCGTCGGCTGGTCGCAGCTCGTTCGGGACCCGTTCATCGTGCTCGCACGTGAAGGCGTCTTCGGG
>JAERMP010000007.1 GCA_016844515.1 Thermoleophilia bacterium
GAGCAGGCCTAGGACGCAGGGAGGCCGCATACCAGAAGGTATGTGGCCGACTGAGGACGACGGCATGCGCTGTGTTCGCAGCCGCGCGAAGGGGTGGCGAACTTCCCGGAGAGACCACTACACCCACCCAACGATCGCAACTCCGCAAGCGTCGGTCGGAGCCCTTGTAACAAGTTGTAACTTGCACACATGCTCCACAGACCACCCGGCCGCATGGCTTGACCAAGCCATGTTCGGCGTGATGGATGAGCTAGTTACAAGTTGTTACAAGGGCATTTCGTCGGTCGGGCGAGGACGTCCGATGACTTCGCGGCTCTATGGTTGACCCGTGATTGCGACGCCACCACTCCCGCCGCCGGCGATCGAACAGCCGGCACCGCACCAGGTGTCCTACGGGATCGTGACCGGGTATGCCGCGCGCGGCACGGTCAGGGTGATCGTCTCGGCGAACGGCCGGAGGCTGTCGTCGAAGCCGCTACGAGGCAAACGCTTCTCGCTTCGCGTTTCGCTTCCCAGCGGCGACATCTCTGTACGGGTGACGACGGTGGCCCGTGACGGCCGGCGGTCATCGCGCGTCGTCGAGGAGGTCTTCGGCCTCCCGGCGGGGTCGCGTCCGCGCATCGTAAGCTCCCGGCAGGATCCCGTCTTGGCGCGGAAGCTCCGACGGGTTGCACGCGACTACTCGGGCACGGCCGGTGTCTACGTCCAGAGCCTAACCGGCGGCGCTGGAGCAGCCTGGAACGCGAAGGCCCAGTTTCCTGCGGCGTCGACGCTCAAGCTCGCCATTGCTGCGGCTGTGCTCGCAGAGCACCCTGGCGTCCCAGCGCCCGGCTCGAGCGTCTACCGGCTCATGCACTCGATGATCACGCGGTCGGACAACGCCTCTGCAAACGCGCTCGAAGTCTGGCTTGCTGGATCGACGAGCGCAGGCTCGCATCGTGTCAACTCGCTGATGCGCTCGATCGGCCTCGTCGACTCGGAGATGTACGGGGGATACGAGCTGCGCACACTCGCCGCCAGGATCCCCGTCCGGGTCGACCAGCAGCCGGCCTTTGGCTTCGGCAAGCACACCAGCGCCTTCGACATGGCTTCGTTGCTCAGAGCCGTCTGGCTCGGGTCGGGCTCCCTGGGCCCGCTGCGCGCGGCGCAGCCTGGCTTCACGGCCGCGGACGGACGCTATCTCCTCTGGCTTCTCGCCCACGTCAGCGACGCCCCGAAGCTCGATCGAGTGCGCGAGGGCAGCCCTGGAGTCGTCGTCCTGCACAAGGCCGGCTGGGTCAACACGGCGAGGCACGACGCAGGTCTCGTCTTCTGGCGAGGCGGCGTCTTCGTGGCGGGCGTGATGACGTGGAGCTCTTGGGGAGCGGGAGCCTCGTCGGATCGACTCGCCGGGAAGGTCGCCGCCTTGACGCTCGAGCGGCTTCGCCGGACCGAGGGATAACGGCTCGACGCAGACTGCTACGTGACCGGTACAGTTTCTGAACCACCTACGGCAAACGTACGAAAGCGAGAACCGTGACCGAGACCCCAGTTCGCCTGTTGCTCATCCCCCTCGAGGACCTCGTCGTCTTCCCGAACATGAACGTCACTCTCACCGTCGACGTCGGCGACGAGGAGCGTGTGCTGCTCGTGCCCAAGCACGACGGCGGGTACGCGAAGGTCGGAACGGTCGCCGAGGTGACCGATCGGATCGAGCTCCCCGGCGGGGGCCTTGCAGTTGCCCTCAACGGATTGCACCGCGCAATTGCGGGCGCCGCAGCGACGGACGCTCAAGGGCGGTTGTTCATCGATGTCGAGGAACGCCCCGACGAGGAGTCCAAGGACGGGGGAATCCGCGAGCTCGAGCGCGAGTACCGCGCCGTGGTCGAGGAGATCCTCGAGCTCCGCGGCGACGACGGGCGCATCGCTGCCTTCGTGCGCTCGATCACCGGGCCCGGCGCGCTCGCCGATACCTCCGGCTACTCCCCCGATCTCACCTTCGAGCAGAAGATCCAGCTGCTCGAGACCGTCGACGTCCGTGAACGCCTCGAGCTCGCCCTGGAGCTCCAGCGCGAGCGGCTCGCGCTGATGCAGATACGCAGGCGGATCCAGGAGAACGTCGAGTCCGGCGTCGAAAAGCAGCAACGCGAATACATCCTCCGCCGGCAGCTCGACTCGATCCGCAAGGAGCTCGGCGAGGACGAGGCGTCTGTCGTCGAGGAGTACCGGACGAAGATTGCCGAGGCCGGGATGCCCGAGAACGTTCGCGAGCAGGCCGACCGGGAGCTTTCGCGGCTGGAGCGCATGGGCGATCAGACGCCCGAAGCGACCGTGATCCGTAACTACCTCGACTGGCTGCTCGCAGTTCCGTGGAACAAGCGATCGGAGGAGCGACTCGATCCCAAGTACACGCGCGAGGTGCTGGACGCCGACCACGCGGGACTCGACGATGTGAAGGATCGCATCGTCGAGTACATCGCGGTGGCGAAGCTCCGCAAGGAGCGCGGCATCGCGGAGGACAGGCGCTCCGGCGCAATTCTCACCCTCATCGGCCCGCCGGGGACGGGCAAGACCTCGATCGGCGAGTCGATCGCGCGGGCGACCGGGCGGGAGTTCGTCCGCATGTCGCTCGGCGGGATCCGCGACGAGGCGGAGATCCGCGGACATCGGCGCACCTACATCGGCGCGCTTCCGGGCCGGCTCGTCCGCGCCCTTCGCGACGCGGGGACGATGAACCCGGTGATCATGCTCGACGAGGTCGACAAAGTCGGCGCCGACTGGCGCGGCGATCCCTCGTCGGCGCTTCTCGAGGTGCTCGACCCCGCGCAGAACCACTCGTTCCGAGACCACTATCTCGATGTCGAGCTCGACCTCTCCGAGATCGTCTTCATCGCCACGGGGAACATGGCCGAGACGATTCCCGGGGCGCTTCTCGACCGGATGGAGGTGATCCGTTTCGACGGGTACACGACGGACGAGAAGGTCGCGATCGCGCGCGACTACCTGTGGCCGCGCCAGCGCGAGCGAAACGGCCTCAAGGAGGACGAGGTCTCGATCTCGGCCGAGGCGATCGAGCTCGTCGTGACCGAGTACACGCGCGAAGCCGGCGTTCGTCAGCTCGAGCGCGAGCTCGGGACGGTGCTGCGCAAGACCGCGACGAAGATCGCGTCGGAGGAGGCCGAAGCGCCGGTCGACGTCGACGCGGCCGCGGTGCGAGACGCGCTCGGCCGCCAGAAGGTGTTTCGCGAGACGGCGGAGCGCACGGCTGTGCCCGGTGTCGCGACCGGCCTCGCCGCGACGGCCACGGGCGGGGACGTTCTCTTCATCGAGGCGACGTCGCACAAGGACGGCGACAAGCTGGTGCTGACGGGACAGCTCGGCGACGTCATGAAGGAGTCGGCGCAGATCGCGATCTCCGCGGTGCGCGCGCTGGCGACGCAACTCGGGATCGACGAGGACGCGTTCGAGGGCCGTGCGTTCCACTTGCACGTTCCCGCGGGCGCGATCCCCAAGGACGGTCCGAGCGCCGGCATCACGATGGCGACCGCGATCGCGTCCCTTCTCACCGACCGCCCCGTCAAGCACACGGTTGGCATGACCGGCGAGATCACGCTCCAAGGGCGTGTTCTGCCGATCGGCGGGCTGAAGCAGAAGGTGCTCGCGGCACACGCAGCCGGGATCACCGACGTGATCATTCCGGAGCGAAACCGCGCCGACCTGGCCGACATCCCGGAGAACGTCATGAACGACGTCACGTTCCACCCGGTGATGTCGATCGCCGAGGTGCTCGGTCTGGCTCTCGAGGAGCAGTCGGTGCAGTCGAGTGTCTCGGTGTAAGCACGGAAGCCCGGTTCCCGAGGATGTGCGCCGCGCGGCGCACCTCCTCGAGCGGCGCTACGCCGTGTCGATCCTGTACGCCTCGTACCACGGGTGCACACGCTTCGGGGAGTTTCGCCAGGCACTCGGCACGATCCCACCGGGCACGCTCGCCCAGCGCCTCACGGAGCTCGAGAGTGCCGGAGTGCTTCGCAGGGAGGTGCGAGACGCCCGTCCGCCGCTCGTCGAGTACGTCCTGACGGGCGACGGCCTGCGGCTCCGCGCCGTCGTCGATGCGCTCGCAGCCTGGGCGCGCGGCTGAATTGTGCGCGAGACCGGAATCCGCTCACGCGGATGCCGGTCGCGCGAAGATCCCTGAAGGCGGCCGCGTCGCGGCCGCGGCGCTCGTGTCTCCGTTGAGCTCTCTGTAATACTTCACAAAGTGAAGCGACGGAAGCAGCGGCTCGCGGATCCGTATCGAGATCTCGAGGTCATCGACTCTCGCGCGCCACGCTTCAACCAGGTGGTCGTCGGCGTGCTCGCGGCCAGCGCCGTCCTCACCGGCTGGTGGTGGCTGCTCGCGCTGCTCGCCATCCAGCTCGTCGTGGGGCTCACCTTCGGGCGACGATACTGCCTGCCGTGCCTCGCGTACTTCGAGCTTGTTCAGCCGGCGCTCGGGGAGGGGCCGCTGGAGGACTCGCGGCCTCCCCGCTTCGCGAACGTGGTAGGCGCGGCGTTTCTGACAGTCGCGTCCGTGTCGTACCTCGCCGGTGCCGAGGTGCTCGGAGCAGTGCTCGGCGGACTCGTCGCCGTCTTGGCCCTGCTCGCGGCGGCGACAGGTTTCTGCGCTGGATGCGAGGCATACAAGCTGGGATACCTCCTGACGGGGCGGCGCTTCGTTTCCTGCCCGATCCCCTGGCGCAAGACCGGAATCGGCTAGCGCGGATTCCGGTCACGCAAGAATCCTGAAGGCGTCCGCTTCGCGGCCGCGGCGCGCCTATTCACAGCGAGCCTCTAGTGTGCGCCCGAGCGCGCTTAACAATCACGTCTTAACAAGTACGCGGAGCGTGCCGATAGGCATTCGGTGAGCATTGCGCGCCCAGATCGCGCGTTCTTCCTCATTGCCGCCGCGTTCGCCTTGGCGTACGTGTCGCTGCCTCGCGACACGGCGTACTACAACCGCTGGTATCAGCTCTTTCCGATCGCCGCTGTCGGGGCGACGCTTCTCGGCGTCGCGATCAACCGGCCTAGGTCGAAGCTGCCGTGGTACCTCGTCGCTGTCAGCGGCCTGTGTGCGGTCGCCGCCGACGCCGTCTACGCCGTCGAGCTCGAGCAAGGAGGTGACATCCCGTTCCCCTCCACGGCCGACTTCCTGGCGCTCGGTTCGTACGTCGTCCTTGCAGCCGCGCTGCTCGTGATGATCCGCAAGCAGGCGCCGGGGCGCGACTGGCCCAGCCTCATCGACGCCGGCATCGTCACCGTGGGCGTCGCCATCGTCGGCTGGACGTTCCTGGTGCAGCCGCGGCTCATGGAGGACTCGAGCGCGCTCGAGACTGCAACCGCCCTTGCGTTCCCGGTGATGGACGTGCTGCTCGTCTCGCTGGCCGCACGCATGGTGCTGGGGCCCGGGCTGCGCTCTCCTGCCTTCGCGATGGTCACCACGGCGCTTGTGTTCCAACTCGTCGCCGACGTTCTCTACGGGCTCGGCTCGCTCCACAACTGGTATCGCGTGGGCGACCCCGTCGACCTCCTGTTCGTGCTGGGAGCTGTGCTCTGGGGCACCGCTGCGCTTCACCCGTCGATGGTCGAGCTCACGGAGCCGAACCCCGATCCGGAGCAGCGGCTCAGTGGAAAGAGGCTTGCCGTCTTGTCGGCCGCCACGCTCATGGCTCCCGCGATGCTCGGGGTTGTTGCCCTCAGAGCAGGAAGCAGTGAGCTGCTCGTCATCGTCGGCGCAGCGACGACGCTGTCGGCGCTCGTCATCGTCCGACTCGCCGGGCTCGTCGCACGCCACGAGCGCTCCGAGCGCCGCGAGCACGCTCTCGGCACCGCTGCCGCGGCCCTCGTCGCTGCCTGGACCCCAAAAGACATCTACAAGGTCGCGGTCGATTCCGCGCTCGAGATCGTGGCCTCGGAGGAAGCAACCGTCGGTCTTACCATCGGAGCCGAGGACGACTTTAAAGTCATGGCTGCAGCCGGCCCGCGGGCGGCGCGCATGCTCCAGTTCCATCCGGGCGAGCTCTCGGGCGAGGCGGTCACGACGCTCGCTTCAGCGCGCCAGAAGGGTGGCCCACGCACGGTGCGGATTGTCACCGAGAAGGCCGAATGGACAATCGTCCGCCTATCCGTACAGGGCGAGCTGCGCGGCGCTCTCGTGTTTCACGCGCATGACCGGTTGTCGAGGCGCGCGCGTGAGGGTGTCGAGACGCTTGCGGCTCAGGTCGCACTCGCGCTCGAGGGGGCGACGCTCGCCGAGGACCTCCACGAGCGCCAGAGCGCCGAGCGCTTCCGCTCGCTCGTGCAGAACTCGAGCGACGTCATCGCCTTGCTCTCGCCGGATCTCACGATTCGGTACCACACGCCCTCCGTCGAGCGCGTGCTCGGATACAGGAAGGACGAGCTGGTCGGTGCGAGACTGACCGAGCTCCTCGAGCCCGACGACGCAAAGCGTCTCCGCGGCTTCTTTGCAAAGGTGTGCGGCCTTCCAGGCACGCCGTTGCCGCGGGACCTGCCGCTCCGTCGCAAGGACGGGACGATCTGTCAGCTCGAGAGCGTGTTCAACAACCTGCTCGACGAATCGAACGTCGCAGGCGTCGTGGTCACGGCCCGCGACGTCACCGAACGGCGAGCGCTCGAGGATCAGCTCGCTCACCAGGCTTTTCACGACTCGCTCACCGGGCTCGCGAACCGCTCGCTGTTCTCGGACCGTGTCGAGCGTGCGCTCAGTCGCGGGGTTCGGCGGCAGAACCTCTTCGCTGTCCTCTTCATCGACCTCGACGACTTCAAGACCGTCAACGACAGCCTCGGACATGCGGCGGGCGACGAGCTTCTCGTCACCGTCGCGCGGCGCATCGAGTCGTGTCTGCGCCCTGAGGACACCTGCGCGCGACTCGGGGGAGACGAGTTCGCAGTCATGATCGAGAACATCTCCGCGCCCGCTGGCGCGGAGACCGTTGCTCGGAGGGTGCTCGGCGCGATGGCTGAGCCGCTTTCGATTCTCGGATCGGAGGTGACGGTACAAGGGAGCATCGGGATCGCACTCGGAACGGGCGAGCAGACCACCAGCGAAATCCTGCGTAGCGCCGATCTGGCGATGTACCGCGCCAAGGGCGATGGGAAGGGACGGTACGCGCGCTACGAGCCGTCGATGCACGAAGGCGTGCTCGAGCGTCTGACGCTCAAGGCCGATCTCCAGCGGGCCGTTGTCGCCGAGGAGTTCGACGTCCACTACCAACCGATCGTCGCGCTGCAGTCGGGTGCTATCGCCGGTGTCGAAGCGCTTGTGCGGTGGCGACATCCGACGCGCGGTCTCGTGCTGCCGGGTGAGTTCATCGGCCTCGCCGAAGAGACGGGGCTCATCCTTCCGCTCGGACGGCTCGTTCTCCACCGAGCGTGCGAGCAGGTTGCACACTGGAGAAGCGCCGGGCACGTGAACCTCGGCGTGAGCGTGAACGTCTCGGCGAAGCAGCTCTCCAGCAGGCTCTTGCCCTCAGAAGTCACCGCCGCACTCAGCGAGT
This sequence comes from Thermoleophilia bacterium, assembly GCA_016844515.1. The sequence continues at coordinate 7,533 of JAERMP010000007.1, forward strand.
CCTCGCTCGATCCTTCCGCTCTGACTCTCGAGATAACGGAGAGCGTGCTCGTCGACAGTCAGGTCGTCATCGGTCGCCTCGAAGAGCTCAGGGCGCTCGGCGTGCGGATCGCGATCGACGACTTCGGAATGGGGTACTCGTCGCTCAACTACCTCCGCCGCTTCCCGGTCGACACACTCAAGATCGCGAAGGCGTTCGTCGACGAGCTCGGTTCGAGCCCCGAACAGGAGCGGCTGGTCGCGGCGATCCTCCGGCTCGGCTCCACCCTCGGCCTCGAGACAGTGGCCGAAGGGATCGAGGACCAGGCGCAGCGCGATCGCCTACGGGCTCTCAAGTGCCGATACGGCCAGGGCTACTTCTTCTCGCGCCCGGTGCCCGCACACGAGCTCGAGCGTGTGATCCTGCGCGCACGCGTGGCGTAACACCGATACTTGTGGGCGTGACGCTTCTCAAGCGTCTCGGCGCGATCGTTTCGCTGACGGTGCTCACGCTTGTTCCCGTTGCCGGTGGGACTCAGGGTGCGTCCCCGTCGCTCGCGATGCTCCTTGCGCGGCACGTTCCGATCCTGGTCCTCCACCCGGCGGAGCGCTTCCAGCCCGTGCCGGTCGACGGGTTCCTCGCCGCCTCGGATGTGCAGCGGAAGACCGCTACGGGCTGGGAGAACGTCGCCGGGCCGCTGCCTGCGGGTGGCGCCGATCTCCGGCTCGACCAGCGGCTATGCCGCGCCATCGAGGGGGTCGCCGCTTCCCCCTGTTACGCCGCCGCCGAGGCGAAGCACCGCGCCTCGCCCGTTGTGTACGGCGCTGCCTTCCGTGCGAAGAACCGGATCGATCTCCAGTACTGGCTCTGGTACCCGTACAACGACTACAGCCCGACGGTTCCGGCGGGTGACCTCTGGCAGGTGCACGAGGGAGACTGGGAGGCCGTCTCGGTCATCCTCGATCTCCGCGGGAACCCACTCGTCGCCGGCTACTCGCAGCACCGCGCCGGGAAGAGGCGTGAGTGGGCGAAGGTGCCGAAGCGCGGCGCGCGACCGCTCGTCTACGTGGCGCTCGGCTCGCACGCGAACTACTTCGGTGCGGGCGACCAGCCCCTCGATCCGCGAACGTACGAGGCGCTCGTGATCGAGATCATCACGTCGTATGGTCTGAGGCCGGTCGATCGCACCGGCAAGGGTCGAATCGTGAAGCCGCGGCTGATCCGCGTCGGGAAGACGTCGCCTCGATGGATGGCATTCGCGGGCTGGTGGGGCGAGGACGGCTACCTCCACTTCCCCGGGAACGCACCGCTGGCATCCGGAGCGGGCCCGCGCGGCCCGGCGTTCCACGAGCAATGGCGTTCTCCCGTAGCGGAAGTGCTCTCGTGGCCGCGCGGCTAGGGGTGGGTCAGACCCCACGGGTCTGACCCCGGAGGTCATTCCGGCCAGAAATCGGCGATGTGCTCGGCGTCGTCGCGTGAACCGCCGGGGACGACCTTCGAGACGATGATCAGCTCAGCGTCCTCGGGCTCGTCGTTCCACACCGAGCGCCAGGTCTCCGGAGGCACGCGAACGGCCGTTCCACCCTCGAGCTCGACGATCTCGTCGTTCAGCTTGAACTGAAGCTTCCCCGAGGCGACGAAGTAGACCTCCTCCTGCTCCTTGTGGCGGTGGCCGTAGGAGCCCTTCCCGCCTGTGTGCTGCGGCATGCGGCGATAGGTGAACGCAACCTGCTCGGCTTCGAGGTCGGAGGTCATCATCCGCATCTCACCCGGATAGTCGCCGAGGACGTCTTGCACCTCTTCCAGGCGCTTGATCGTGTAATCGGCCATTCGCGTCTCCTTTCGTCTTTGAGGAGCGACTCTAACCGGAACGCAGGCGGGCGATCCAGAGGCTTGATGTGGGTTAGCGGCACGTCCGGCTGGGGGCCTGCGCACGGCGCATCGTGGCCGTCTCGATCGGCACCAAGGCTGCCAGCCTTGGCACCGCCCGATCCGACCACGCTGCTTGGCGCAGACCCTCCCCGACCGCACCCCCAACCCACATCAAGCCTCTAGGGCGGGACAACCCTGACGCAACCAAGCCTTACGTACTGCCAACAACTACTTCGCCGCGCGCTCGTTCTAGGAGGTACGAGAGCAGACCCTCCTGGAAAGGGAGTGCGCGATGTCCACCGCCGAGCAGCACCCGCCCCATGAAGAGCTGAGCTTCGAGGATCGCCGCGTGGCCGATTGGCGCTTCGATCAGTTCCGCTCGCTCGGGTTCGGTGACGAAGACGCTTGGCTGCTCGAGGGCGCGGGCGCGGACGTGCAGCTCGCACGATCGCTCGTCGGCGCCGGGTGCCCGCTGCACCTCGCTCTCAGGATCGTCTTGTAGGCGCTCGCGGCTCGAGCGAGGCACGACGCTTGATGGCGCGAGCCGACTCGGGGCTATCCTCGGCGCGTGAGCTTCGTGCCCGCACCAGAGCGCTACGACGACATGCCCTATCGGCGCTGCGGGCGGAGCGGCCTGAAGCTGCCGGCGATCTCGCTCGGACTCTGGTGGAACTTCGGACACGATCGCCCCTTCGGCACGAGCCGCGCGATCGTCCGCCGCGCGTTCGATCTCGGGATCACGCACTTCGACCTCGCCAACAACTACGGGCCCCCGTACGGCTCGGCGGAGGAGAACTTCGGGCTGCTCATGCGGCATGACCTGACGCCATTCCGCGACGAGCTCGTCATCTCGACGAAGGCCGGCTACGACATGTGGCCGGGTCCGTACGGCGACCACGGGTCGCGCAAGTACCTGCTCGCGAGCCTCGACCAGAGCCTCGAGCGGCTCGGGCTCGAGTACGTCGACATCTTCTACTCGCACCGCTTCGACCCCAGGACACCCCTCGAGGAGACCATGGGTGCGCTCGACAGCGCCGTTCGGCAGGGCAAGGCTCTGTACGTGGGTATCTCCTCGTACTCGGCCGAGATGACGCGGAAGTCAGCCGCGATCCTGCGCGAGCTCGGGACACCACTTCTCATCCACCAGCCTTCCTATTCGATGCTGAACCGCTGGATCGAGCCGGATCTCCTCGACACCGTCGGCGAACTCGACGTCGGCTGCATCGCCTTCTCACCTCTCGCCCAGGGCATGCTCACCGACAAGTATCTGGGCGGTATTCCCGAGGAGTCGCGCGCCAGCCGTCCAACCTCGCTCTCGCCCGACCTCATTACCGATGAAGCGCTCGGGAAGATCCGAGCCTTGAACGAGATCGCCGCGCGGCGGGGACAGACGCTCGCCCGGATGGCCCTTGCCTGGGTGCTCCGCGACCCGCGGGTGACGTCTGCGCTCATCGGCGCATCGAGCGTCGCCCAGCTCGAGGACAACGTCGGAGCGCTCGAGCGCCTCGACTTCACGGACGCCGAGCTCGCCGAGATCGACCGGTATGCGACGGAGAGCGACATCAACATTTGGGCCACATCGAGCCAGGCCTGAGAGGCGCCGGCGTGTTACTCCATCGGCGAAGTGAGTCATGTTCGTTCTCGGTGCGTCCGACGTCTTGAGCATTCCTTGAACGCATCCCTTGACACTCCCGCGGAGAGCTGGCATGGTGCTCGCTCTCGCCGGACGACCGTCCGGCTCGGATCGAAGGGAGGTCACGTATGCGGATTGGATTCTCGATCGACGCCGGCTGGCCTCTCGTCTCCGCGTAGAGCCGGCCACAGTTTCATCGGCTCCGCCTAGCCGTTCGGCTAGGACCTAACCGAAGCGTACGAGGGCGCGGCTGAGCGCTTCTCGCGCGCGAGCTGTCCACACGTCCAACGACCCAGGAAGGGAGGACTCGTGATTGACCCGTCGCTCGCAAGTGACTGGACAAGCCGAGTTGCCAAGCGACCGAGACCAGAGAGGAGGAAAAGCCATGCTGCACTACGAGGCACTTCAACAGCTGACCCATGAGCGTCGGCTCGAGCGTGAGTGCGAAGCCCAGGCTGAGCGCCTGGCGCTCCAGGCTCGCGGTCGACGTCACCGGCGGGCGCGTAGGCGTGCGCTGGCGGGCGGGCTCGGGCAGCTGCTCACCGCTCGACGCCATGCGACGCAGCGCTGAGTTGCTCGCGTGGGTAGGCACCGGATGGCCTTGCGCCTGGGATCCCGAACGTCGCCGTCGTCGATCCCAGGCGTGAGGCCGGTAAATCGGAGCAACCCATGATTTGACAAGGAGAGATGAGCCACATGCCACAACTTCCGAGCGTTCCCGGCGTTACCTTCCGGCCATTCGCGGGAGTGGCCGACTATCCGCACTTCGCGCGGATCATCACGGCTTGGGCGAAGGGCCAAGGGGAGGACCGAGTCGAGACCGTCGAGGGCATCGCCTCCGGATACGACAATCTGGAACGTTGCGACCCCGAACGCGACCTGCTCGTCGCCGAGGTCGCTGGTCGCCCCGTCGGCTATGGCCGCGTCTGGTGGAACCAGGAGGTCGACGGCCCACGCCTCTACGAGCAGGTGTGCTTGATCGACCCTGCGTTCGGCGGACGCGGCATCGGGTCAGCGCTCTTTAGTTGGAACGAGGAGCGTCTCCGCGAAATCGCGGCTGGGCACGACGCCCGAGACAAGCAGCTCGAGGTCTGGTGCAACGATCGCAACACGGCTGCGAGGACGCTGTTCCGCGACGCCGGATTCGAGCCGGTCACATACGCCGCCGAGATGGTGCGCCCGTCCGTGGATGATCTCCCCGATCACCCTCTCCCGGACGGGGTCGAGATCCGGCCGGTGAGCGAGGATCAGCTCCGTGCGATCTGGGAGGCAGACGCCGACGCCTTCCGCGATCACTGGGGCTACGTCGAGCCAACGGAGACTTCATTCGCCCGTCTCCTCGCGTTCCCGTACCACGACCCGACGCTGTGGAAGGTCGCTTGGGATGGCGAAGGGGTTGCAGGACAGGTCAGATCGTTCATCGACACGGCACAGAACGCCGAGCACGATCTCGGTCGTGGCTGGACCGAGAACATCTCGACCGCGCGGCGCTGGCGGCGACGCGGTCTCGCGAAGGCGCTCATCGTCGAGAGCATCCGCGAGCTTGCCGCGCGCGGGATGACCGACGTCGCGCTCGGCGTGCACACCGAGAACCCGAACGGGGCGTTCGATCTGTACGCGGGGCTCGGCTACGAGGTCGTCGCCACCTGGACGACGTACCGCAAGCCGCTGTGAGGCCGGGCGCCTAGCCGAACCAGCGTTCGAGACGCTCGCTCTCGAACGCGCGCTTCTCGGCCGCGTGCGCTGCATCGGGCTCCGCGATCGAGACCTGCGGCTCGGGCGTCGCGTACCAGTTGCCATGGACGAGCGCCGCAGAGGCCGGGCCCAGCTCGATGAAGCAGGCACCGGTCCCGTCGAACGGCGGCGGCACCTCGCTGCCCTGAAGATCGGCGGCGATCGCGGCGGCGACCCGTGCCCCCTCGTGTTCGGCCATGACACCAGCCTTGGGGAGGGGGAGCCCGTTCGCGAGAAGAATCTGCGTCACGTCGCCGATCCCGAATACGTTCGGGTGTGACGTGGCCAGCGTCGCGGGGTCGACGGTCATCCATTCGCCTTCGCCCGTCAGTCCGCTCTCCTTGACCACCGTCGGCGGGCGATGCGGCGGCACCGTGACGAGAAGGTCGAACTCGATCTCGCTCTCGGCGAAGACGACGCGCCCGGAGTCGACTCGCTCGACCTTGCTCGCCACCTGATGGCCGATCTCTCGACGGGTGAGTTGCTCGCCCATCCAGTCCGAGCCCTCGCGGCCGGCGTTCGGCATCAACATCGGCTGCATCGTCGAGACGAAGATCTCGCTGCGGTCACGGATCTCTCTGTCTCGAAGATGCTCGTGGATGTGAAAGGCACATTCGTACGGCGCGGGTGGACACGGATACGGCGCGCCGGCGATGAGGACGACGATGCGGCCTCCGTCGAACTGCACCAGAGCATCGGTTGCGGCCGGGACGCCGGCGAGATGCCAGACGTCGTGGCCGTGCTCAGCGAGGCCGGGAACGAGATCCGGTCGTGAGACGGCCCCGAGCGCGATCACGAGGTAGTCCGCTTCGATCGTCTCGCCATCCACCTTTGCCGCGCGGGCGACCGCGTCGATCTCCTGGATCTCGCCGCGAACGACACGGATGCCGCGGGCGCTGAGGACATCGCGCGATCTGCTTCCGTCGGCGATCGTCGCGTGTCCGACGAGCTCCCAGAGCTTGCGCAACCCCATCGAGAAGTGCTCCTTGCGGTCGACGAGAACGACCTCGTGCTCGGCGCCGAGCAGCCGCTTGAGCTCGGTGGCGACCGTGAGCCCGCCGAAGCCCCCACCGAGAATCAAGGTGCGCGTCACGCGCCCACCGCCGCGCCGCTCTTGCATCTCGCCACGAGCTCCAGCTCGGTTGGCGCGAACTTGTCGATGTGCTTCTGCACCCGGCCCATCCGCTCCTTGAACTCCGGCGAGTCCTTCCAGCCGCGCACGGCTGCCATGGACTCCCAGTCCATGAAGCTGACGAACATCTCCGGGTCGCGGAAATCACGGGCAAGTAGAGCCGTTCCCGCCCCGGGAAGCTCGCACGCCCAGCTCCCGAACTCGATCCATGCTTCGACGAACGCCTCCTCCTGACCAGGGAACGGCTTCCACGAACCGGTCGTGTACACGTCAGTCATCGCTTGCTCCGATCGTTTGTCCAACTGCCGGAGTATCGCCCGTGGGGTCGTGTGCTTGCGCTTTTCACCCGACGCCTCGTCGGGCTCATCGTCCTCTCATTACGCCGTCCTACCTTGAGGGCTGTCGCTCAATCGCACACAACGCAAGGAGGACGGAGATGCGCATCGGCAATGGACTCGCGAGGTTTGTCGGCGCCACGATCGCAGTCGGGGTCTTGGCAGGTCTCGTTGTCGGGGCGAGCCCGCTGCTCGCCGGGGCACGTGGCCAGCCGGGAGCAACGGCGAGCGAGCAGCGCGAGGTCATCAAGCTGAAGGACGCACGTCTCAAGTTCGAGATCAACGCGACGGATGGAGACGGCGGAGTTCAGGTGTTCATCGATGCGGACTCGTGGAAGACCATGTCCATCCTGGATCCAGGCGGGCGCCGCATCTTTTCCTCCACCACCGAGGGCAGGATGGCGAAGCAGGGCGGCACGGAGCTCTTCCTCGAAAGCGCGGAGCCCCCGTTCAGCGAGCTGTCGATCGAGCAGCTGCTCGATCGGTTTCCCAAGGGAACGTATGGGTTCCGCGGGACCGGCCTCGACGGCCAGGCGTATGTCGGATCTGCCCGCCTCACGCACAACATCCCCGACGGACCGAAGTTGATCTCACCGCTCAAGGCAGACGGGCCGCAGAGCCCCGCCAAGACCGTGGTCCGGTGGAACGCGGTCGCTCCGCCCAACGGCAGCCCGATCATCGGCTACCAGGTGCTCGTCGTGCGACCCGATACCGGTTTGAAGGCCCTTCCCACGGTGGTCCTGGACGTGATGATGCCGCCTTCGGCGAGGAGCATGGCCATTCCACCTGGGTTCCTCCAGCCCAACGCCGAATACGAATGGGAAGTCCTCGCCATCGAGAAGGGCGGCAACCAGACGCTCTCCTCGGACACGTTCACGACGTCTCGGTGATCTGACCGCGTTTCTACCTGCGAACGCTGCGCCGAACCCAGTACCTGATGAAGTACAGAGGCACCGTAACGCCTGCGGCCAGGAATGCGGCAATACCCCACGCGGTCGCATGACAGCTGCCGTGCTTGCTCGCGTGTGCGAATACTCCGGCCGAGATTGCGGCGGCAAGAACGACGGCGAACACGAACGTGATGGGGTCGGGCGTAGCCACCGTCTGCACGATACGGGAGCGAACATCTCACCAACTCCGTCGCAAACTGCGCTCCGAGGTCGCGTCGCTTCAAGATGTGCGACGTCTGCCCTGCACCCGGCGCCAGCCCGCAGGTGAGAGAATCGCGTCATGAGCCGGCGCGAGCTACCGACCGGCACTGTCACCTTTCTATTCACTGACGTCGAGGGCTCGACTCGGCTCCTCCTGGAGCACGGGCAGCGATACGCGGATCTGCTCGACGACCACCGCCGCGTCCTCCGGGAGGCGTTCACGAGACACGACGGTGTCGAGGTGGACACGCAGGGCGATGCCTTCTTTGTCGCGTTTCCCAGGGCCAGCGGCGCCGTTGCTGCTGCGGCCGAAGCGCAGGGCGCTCTCGAAGGCCACCAGATTGGCGTGCGCATGGGAATCCATACGGGCGAGCCGCTCGTGACGGGCGAGGGCTACGTCGGGATCGACGTCCACCGCGCGGCGCGCATCGCCGCGGCTGCCCATGGAGGTCAGATCGTCCTCTCCGAGACGACGCGCGGGCTTCTCGAGAGCGACACCGTCGTTCGCGATCTTGGTGAGCACCGGCTGAAGGACCTGATCGGCGCCGAGCGCCTGTACCAACTCGGCGGGGGTGACTTCCCGCCGCTTCGCACGCTCGATGCCACCAACCTGCCGATCGCCGCGAGCGCGCTCGTCGGCAGAGAGCGCGAGCTCGCTGAGCTCCTCGCGCTTCTCTCGAACGGCACCCGCCTCCTCACCGTCACGGGAACCGGAGGCACGGGAAAGACTCGCCTCGCGCTGCAGGTCGCTGCAGAGCTCGTCGGGACGCTGCGCGACGGCGTCTTCTGGGTGCCGCTTGCCGGTCTCTCCGATCCCGAGCTCCTGCCCTCGGAGATCGCGCGCGCGATCGGAGCGCGCGACGACCTTGCCGGGTTCCTTCGCGGAAAGGAGCTCCTGATCCTGCTCGACAACTTCGAGCATCTCGTCGACGCCGCTCCGGCCGTCGGCGCGTTCCTCACCACTGCGGGTGGCCTCCGCGTGCTCGTCACCAGCCGATCGCCCCTGCACGTGTCCGGCGAGCGGGAGTTTCGGCTGGAACCGCTCCCGCCCAGTGATGCGGCCGCCCTCTTCGTCGAGCGGGCCCGTGCGGTCGGGCGAGAGCTCACGCCCGATCCCACCGTCGAAGCGATCTGCAGCCGACTCGACGGTCTTCCGCTGGCGATCGAGCTCGCCGCGGCACGCACAAGGCTCCTTGCTCCCGGGCTGCTTCTCGAGCGCCTCGACCTAACCCTCCCGCTGCTGACGGGCGGCGCGCGCGACGCCCCTGAGCGTCAGCGCACGTTGCGCGCCACGATCGAGTGGAGCTACGACCTCCTCGACGCGGCGAGCAAGGAGCTCTTCGCGCGGCTCTCGGTTTTCGCAGGCAGCTTTCCGCTGACGGCGGCCGAGGAGGTCTGCGGCGCCGGTCTCGACGGCCTCGCGGCCCTCGTCGACTCGAGTCTTCTGAAGCCGATCGGCGACGATCGCTTGCTGATGTTGGAGACGATCCGTGAGTACGCGCTCGAGAGGCTCGCGGGCTCGGCAGAGGCTGAGGAGCTCCGCGAGCATCATGCGACCTTCTTCTCGGCGCTCGCCGAGCAGGCGTACGGGCACCGGTTCGACGCAGAGGCCGAGTGGTCCGAGCGGCTGGAGATCGACCACGACGACGTGCGGGCAGCGCTCGATTCCCTGGCCGATAGCGATCCGGACCGCGCGCTCGAGCTTGCAGGCGCTCTCGGGTGGTTCTGGCTCTCGCACGGCCATCTGCTGGAGGGGCGCCGCCGGGCAGCCGAAGTACTCGCTCGGTCGACCGCTGCCGGTGCTGCTCGGGCTCGTGCACTCACGTCAGCGGGCTCGCTGACGGCGCGGGGTGGTGACGCCGATGCGGGGCTGGCGCTTCTCTCCGAAGGGATCGCCCTCTGGCGTGATCTCGGCGATCGAGATGAGCTTGCATCGGCGCTCGACGCGCTCGGCTGGCTCCTCGTCTACGACGCCGGCGACGACCCCGGCTCTCTCGATGCGTTCGAGCAAAGCCTCGAGCTCCGTCGCGAGCTGGGCGACGGACCGGGCGAGACGCGCGCGCTGGTCGGCGTCTGTCAAGTGCTCGTCGCACTGGGCGAGGTCGAGCGGGGGGAGTCGCTCTCACGCGACCTGCTGGAAACCGCCGGCGGCGACCCGCGCACCGAGCACTTCTGTTTCCACTTCCTCGCTGACTGCGCACTGATCCGCGGTGATGCGGAGGAGGCCGGGACGCGCTATCGCGAGAGCCTTCGTGCGGCGCTCCTGCTCGGAGACGTCCTCGAGACGAGCTTCGAGGTTCAGGGTGTGGCGATGGCGGCCGCCGGCATCGGGGACCCGCGGCGCGCCCTGCGCCTCGCCGGGGCGGTCGACGCGCTGTGGGAGTCGCTCGGGGTGGAGTTCGCAGTCCCCTTCTGGGATGCCCTCCTCGAGCGGTACATCAGTGGCGCCCACGCGACACTGGGAGCAGAGGCCGAGGTCGTCTGGGCGGAGGGCCGCGCGCTGGCGTTCGAGGAGGCGGTCGACCTTGCTCTGACTCCCCGACACCCGTAATCGGCGCGTGACTGGCCGAGATCGCTCAGGGCTTTCGCTAGTGGGCCGGGTTGGAATCGAACCAACGACCTTGGGATTAAAAGTCCCCTGCTCTGCCAACTGAGCTACCGGCCCGGGCCGATGCAGTGTAGAAGGAGCGCGTTCGCCCGTCTCTAGACTCCGGTGCGGGCCCCCATCGACTAGCGGCCTAGGTCACCACCCTTTCAAGGTGGACGCACGGGTTCGAATCCCGTTGGGGGCATTCGTAGTCGAAACTACAACGATCTGCCTGCTCAGCGGCATCTTCGGATGTCCGGTCGCTCCCTGATGGCTGAGCGAGTAGGCAGAGGAGGGCGAATTCTCAAGCAGCCGTGCGCCCTGCCTTTCCCCGCCGTGCGGCGGGTAGCACGTTCAGCGCTGCGTGGAATGATCGCTCGTCCCAACTTTCGCGAATGGCCCGGCGAGTCAGTCTTCTTGCGGCGTAGCGGACTGCGTCAAGCATCATCGGCCCGACCCGTTGCGAGTCAGTGGTTCGGTACCGATTGCCAGGCGATGATCGCAGCATCGCGGTGAGTGGCTGCGTGATTCCGCCGGGTATGGCATCCGACGCCTCTGCCAACATTTCGCGCGTCGTTAGGTCATAGAACCCGCGCACTTCGGCCGGCTCACGTCGCGAGGAGGTCACTGTGCCTGCTCCAACGCGCTTCTGGCTCGCGCTCCTTCGCCGAGCCGTCGCAACGGCGCTCGCACACTCGCGCCCTCAGCTCGCTGCGCTCGTTCTGACCGCGATCGCCGCCGTCCTTCTCCTTCCCGGCCCGTGGGACGCTTCCGGCGCGCAGGCGGCGCAGCAGCAGCCCCTGCCAGCGCGTGAGCTCGTTCAGCTCCGTTCGGCGAAGACGAAGACGGTTCGCGAGCTCGACGGCCGACTCAAGACGACCCTCTCCGAGCAGTCGCTCCACTACTTCGACCGTGCCGACAAGACCTGGAAGGAGATCGACGCCTCATTCAAGGCCTCCGCGAAGCAGGGGAAGGAATGGGAGAGCGGCACGAACCGCTTCTCGGTGGAGCTCGCGAAGACGTCCA
>JAERMP010000092.1 GCA_016844515.1 Thermoleophilia bacterium
CGCATCGGTCGTTTCCACATGAATTGGGCAGCCGCTTGCCGCGGTCAGACGGGTTGGCGCGCAGCCATCTTCGCGCCGAGCTCGGCCCTGGAGCGGATCCCGAGCTTGCGGTATACACGCGCGAGGTTCGCCTCGACCGTGCGTCGGCTCATGAAGAGCTTGGCGGCGATCTCCTTGTTCGTGAGGCCCGATGCGGCGAGCTGCGCAACCTGCTGCTCGTTCACCGTCAGCTCCTCCGGTGCCCGGCGGACGCCGATGCGGCCGAGCTCCTCCCGCGCCGTTTCCGCCCACAGCGGCGCCGGCAGTCCCTCGAAGATCTCGCGTGCGCGCTCGAGCGTTTCACGTGCCGCCTTGCGCTCGTTGCGCCTCCGCTGAACCCGGCCTAGGCAAAGGAGCGTTCGAGCCAGCTCGAACGGCATTTCCAGCCGGGCATGGTGGGCGAGAGCTTCCCGGAGCAACGACTCGGCCGCCTCGAGATCTCCGCGCGCAGCGTGGAGCAGACCACGACACCGGGCGGCGACGGCAAGCGTCCACGGCCGGGGGAGGATCAGTCCCCGGGCCTCGAGGCGCTCGAGCAGCTCAGCCGCCCGTTCGAGTTGGCCGAGCGCGATGACGACCTCGATGTGGTCGCCGTGAAACCGGTAGTCCGCCGGCTCCCGCATTCCCGTCGACTCGATCAGCTCGTCGGCCCGCGTGTACTCGCGATCGGCGTCGGCGTCCTCCCTCAGGGACAGCGCCAAGAAACCGAGAGCCTCATGACAGCGCGCCTCGAACAGCTTGGACGGGGAGTCCTCGAGTTGGGCAACGACGCGGGCCACGGCATCCCTCACTTCGTCGATACGACCGAGCTGCCCGTCGACCTGCGCCCGCATCGTGTCGACGGACGTCTCGAAGATGGCATGCCCGGCACGCCGAGAGAGGTCGACGGTCTCATCGAGAAGGCGGTCGGCTTCGAGGAGGTTGCCGGTGAGCCATGCCAGCCACGCGAGGAGCATGAGGTACTGGCAGACGGAAACCTCGTCCTCCTCTGCCCTTGCCCGCTCGAGGAGCTCCTCGGTGCGGTGACGCGCTGTCACGAAGTCGTCGGTGAGCCTCGGCCAGGTGGCCGGTACGTGAGTGCGCTCCCGCTGGCTCGCCGACTCCTGGAGAAGGATGCCCCGCGCCACCGCCTTCTTATCGGCACCTCGACCCTCCTTGAGCTCCCATTCGGCGCGGCTGAGCAATGCCTCGGAGTACATCCCGGGCTCTTTGTGCTCGTCGAGGAGGCCGACCGCCGCTCGCGCGTGCTCGGCAGCCCACGGGATGTCCTCGCCCATCCAGGCGAGCTGGGCGTGAAGTCGCCCTTTCCGCACCCGGTCGTCCATCCCCTCGAGGGCCTGCTCACAGAGCCTGATCCCCTCCTCCCAGCCACCGTCGTACCACCGCACCATCCCCAGCAGCGCGAGCGCGTCGCTGCGCCATGGGTCTGCCTGCGCCTCGACAGCCACCTTCTCGAGAACCTCACGCGCGGCCGGCGTGTCGCCTGCCGTGAAGAGGAGCTCGCCGAGATCGACGCTGCGCCGGTAGTGCGCATCTGCCAATGCAGGAGGTGTGAGGCGCTGCGCGTCCCGCTTCAGGGCCACTGCTGCTTCGATTGCGCCCCGGGAGCGAGCCTGTTCGGACGCTTCGTCGAGCGCGGCGGCCACTGTCTCGTCCGGGCCGACAGCCGCGAAGGCGAGGTGGTGTGCGCGTTCCTCGGCATCGTCGACCTGAGAGGCGAGCTTGGTGTGCAGCGCCCGCCTCCGCGAGGGTGTGGCACCGTCGTAGACCGCTGAGGCGAAGAGCGGGTGCTCGAACACGACGTGTCCGTCGCTCTCGATGCGGACCACATCCGCGTCGACGGCGGGTTCGAGCGCGGCCTCGTCTGCAAGCGCGGTGGTCGGTTCAGAGAGGGCGGATGCGACGAGCAGGGCCTCGCGCGTCTCACGAGGCAGCCGCCGGATCCGCGCCTTCAAGAGCTTTCGTAGATCCTCCGGGACTGGCAGCGCACCACCAGGGCCCGGATCTCCGACCGCGCCGAGCTCCCGTGCGATCTCGAGCGCGTGGAACGGGTTCCCACGCGAGGCGTGCTCGATACGGACGAGCGTCGGCCGCGGGAAGGAACGGCCGAGCCGTTCCTTGATCATCTGATGCAGCGACCCAAGGCTCAGCGGGCCGACGCGGACCGTGCGACGACGCTCCTCACCGATCGTGAGGTCGAATGTTCGCGGTCGCTCGTCCTCGACGCGCACGGACGCGAGGAAGCCGACGGGCTCCTGATCGAGACGTCGTGCGACGAACTCGAGCACCGCGGCAGTCGGTGGATCGATCCACTGCGCATCGTCCACGGCAACGACGACAGGCTGCACGTCGGCCGCCACCCGCAGGGCGGAGAGAACGGCGACGGCTATGGCACGCTCGTCAGGCGGCGGGCCGGACGGCTCTCGCCGGAGCAGAGCGATCTCGACCGCATTCCGCTGCGGAGCCGGGATCGCATCGAGGGTCGTGTCGTCGACTCCCGTCAGAAGATCGCCGAGACCTGCGAAGGACAGTTTCGACTCGGTCTGGGCGGGCCGCGACATAAGGACGAGGAATCCGCGCCCGCGAGCACGCCGCACCGTCTCCCGCCACACGGTCGTCTTGCCGATCCCGGGCTCGCCTTCGAGCACCAGTGCGCGCGATCCATCGGGTACCGCGTCGAGGAAGTGATCGGCTGCCGCAAGCTCCTCGTCGCGGCCGACGACGAAGCTGCCGTCCATTGCTGAACCATGACACTGGGCACGTCACGTCACAAGAACCCCGGCCTGGGGGACACGAGTGGGCAGAGTAGCGGGGTGATCGTCAACCGCGACCCCAGGGCGCGAGGGCCGTACACCGCGTTCGCGGAGGTGGCAGGTGCGTATGAGCGTGGACGGCCGGGATATCCGAAGGACGCTGTCCGCTGGCTCGTCGGCAACGAGCCGCGCGACGTGGTCGATCTCGGCGCGGGCACCGGGAAGCTCACCCGGGAGCTCCTCTTGCTCGGGCACCGCGTGACCGCGGTCGAGCCGCTCGACGAGATGCTCGCTGAGCTTGCGGCCGCGCTTCCCGGGGTGCGTGCGCTTGCGGGAAGTGCGGAGGCGATCCCACTCCCGGACTCCTCGGCCGACGTCGTCACCTGCGCCCAGGCGTTCCACTGGTTCGATCACACCACCGCTCTTCCCGAGATTGCGCGCGTGCTTCGTCCCGGCGGACGCCTCGCACTCGTCTGGAACTCGCGCGACGACCGCGACCCGTGGATGGCGCAGCTGAGCGCGATTGTCGGAAACGAGACCGTCGAGGAGAGCGACGTCTTCCCCGTGCTCGCGGAAGGCGGACTCTTCGGCCCCGTCGTGACCGCAAAGTTCACGTTCGCGCAGGTGCTCAACCGCGAGAGGCTCGTCGACCTCGTCCTCTCCCGAAGCTACTGCGCGAAGCTCCCACCCGCCGAGCGCGAGCCGATCCTCGGCGCGGTTGGGCGGCTGTACGACGAGACCGCCGGGCTTGACGGAGTCCGACTGGCGTACGTCACCGAGTGCTTCCGCGCCCAGCGGAGCGGTTGACGTATCCCCGGCTCCTCCACTATCGTCTGACAGGTGGAAAGTGAGACTGTCAGAAAAGGACACGTCACGAACGTGCGGGCGAAGGGTCAGGTGACGATTCCGGCCGACATTCGTCAGGCGGCGCGGCTCGAGGAGGGCGACCCCGTCGAGGTCAAGATCGTCGACGACGGGATCCTGTTGCGTCCGATGAAGCTGATCGACGCTTCCCAGGCGTGGTTCTGGACTCCTGAGTGGCAGGAAGGCGAGCGCCAGGCCGACGCCGAAATCGCGGCCGGACTGGGCGAGCGGTTCGAGAGCCACGAAGAGTTCATGGCGGCTCTCCGGGCGCGCATGAAGCCGCTCGATGCCGACGCGTGAGATCCTGCCACGGTTCTGGCGAGACTGGGTGCGACTGAGCTCGGAGGCGCAGGAAGCATTTCTCGCTGCTGCCGACAAGTTCGTCGACGATCTCGCAACGGGACGCGGTTTCCGATCCGGGCTCCGCGTCAAAGGCGTGCGTGGAACTCCCGGCGCTTACGAGCTGACCTGGGCTCCGGACGGACGGGCGACGTTCTCGTATGGCCGCTCGATCGTTGGAGACGAGCCGCACGTGATCTGGCGCCGGATCGGCACCCATGAGATCCTCCGCGAGCCCTGAGACTGTCGTCGTGCCGCCCGTTACATGGCGGCGACCCTTGTGGCGAGCCCACTCTGCGATGTCGTCTTGCCGCCAGGCGATTGCTCGCCCCACACGTCCCGCAGGACGCGGGAATTCCCGATGCATCCCGAGTTGGCGCACGCGCTCGCTGGAGATTCCCAGCCGGCGCGCGATCTCTCTTCGGGTCACGAGGCCATCCTGCATGGAGTCGACGGTAGCCGGCGCAAGCTCGGAGCGGAAGACGCTCTTTCCGCCATGTCACCTGCGGGCATCCTCAGTCCTGCCAGGGGAGGAGCGGCTTGTTACTCCAACTCGAGGCGGACGATGGTGCGACGCCCCGCCTTGCGCACCAACTCGAAGCCGGCGGTGAGGAACATTGGCAGGTACCCCGTGTAGGCGTCGATGTTCATATGGTCCTCCCGAACCGGATAGCCCTCGATGGTGGGCGCTCCGCGGGCAGCCGCGCGGGCGATCGCCGCTTCGAGGAGAGCGGTTGCGACGCCGTTCCGCTTGGAGGATGGATGGACGTAGAAGCAAACGACGGACCAGACGTCCTCGTCGTCGATCCGCGCGAGCTTGGGCGAGTGCTCTAGCCGCTCGAAGCTTTCTCGCGGGCCGAGTCGGCACCAACCCACCGGCGCGCGGTCGACGTAGGCGAGCAACCCCGGTTCGCTTCCTCCGCGGACCTCGTTCTCGAGCCGCGCGCGATTGCCGGCGCCGTGGCCCGACCAATACGCCTTGCCGCGGAGATGCCAGAACTGGCACCAGCAGCCGCTCGTCTGTGGAGTGCCTCCGCGCGGCCCCTTCCGCTCGAAGAGGTCGACGATGTCTTCCCAGCGGTCCGGTGTCGCGACTCGGACCTCGACCACAGCAGATCGGCTCAGCGCGGGAACGAAGGGTCGTCCCAGATCGGCTCGAGGAGCGGTTCCTCGCGCGCCTGTTCCCGCACCCAGTCGCCGAAGTCCTCATCCTCCGTCGCGCGGCGGAGGAACTCGAGCGCCTCATCCCGGCGGCCGCGCTGCGCGGCGACACAAGCGCGTGCGTAGAGCATCGTCACGTGCTCGCCGTACGCCGCGACGCCCTCCTCGGCGACGCGCTCGAGCTCATCGACGTCCCGAAGCTCCGCCGCCCGCGCGGCGCGGCTTCCGTATTCCCAGGGGGCGATTCGGTACGCCTCGCCTACCGGCGCGCCGATTGCAAGGACGGCGGTGCCCGGTTCTGCTGCATGTGCCTTCCGGACCTCGTTCGGAACGACAAAGACGCACGTTCCCGCCGGCGCGTCGAGGGTTTCGTCGTCCACGGTGAAGGTTGCGCGACCGCTGATGACGACGTACAGCTCTTCGTGGACGCCCGCTCCTCCGCCCGACCGCTCGCCATGCGGGGGGACGACCAACTCGCCGGTATCGGCCCGGTAGGCGCTGACGCCGAAGGCCTGGATCCCGAGCTCGGCTCGGAGCGGGAGCCAGGCCGCCCCATTCGGGTGTCCAGGTCTCACGTTGTCGAGGTGCAGGACCTTCACCGGCGGCTCGACGCTACCAGAAAACCGCTTGACAGGAGAACGTATGTTCGTATAGAACATGTGTTCGAATGGTCGCGTGCCTCCTTATTCCCGGGTTCGAGTTGAGAGCGGCACTACGCACGCGCCCACGGCTCGCACTCGTTCCCGCCGCGCTTGCGCCGGAGGCAGGGGAAGAGCCGCTCCTCGGCCCGGTGACCGCAGCCGCCGAGCAGGCGGGCATCAAGCCGGGGATGCGCCTCGGGGAAGCGCTCGCCACGTGCCCGTCGCTTGTTCTCGTCAACCGCGACCCGGCAGCCGTGGAGAAGGAGTGGGAAGACGTGCTCCGCCGCCTCGAGGATGCAGGCTTCGCCGTCGACCCGGTCGAGCAGGGCGCCGCAGCCTTCGAGACGCGAGGGGTCGAACGGCTCTACGGGGGCGTGCAGCCGGCTCTCGAGCGTGCGCTCGCTGCTGTAGGCACGGCCTGGGATCCGCGCATCGGTGCCGCCGGACGGCGCTTCACGGCTCTCGCCGCGGCGAGCGTGGCGCGTCCCGGCCAGATCCTGATCGTGGCAGAGAAGGACGAGCAGGCATTCCTCGAGCCGCTTCCGCTCTCGTTGCTCCCCATGACGGCTGATCGCTACGCAGAGCTCGAGGGGCTCGGGCTGCGCCGGCTCGGGGAGCTCGCGCAGCTGCCGGGCCATGCGGTTGCAGAGCGGCTGGGCGTCGAAGGGCGGAAAGCGTGGCGGCTCTCCCAGGGGGGTCGGAAGGCGAAGGTGCGCGGGCGCCGGCCTGCTTCGGAGCTCGCAGAGGCACTCGTCTTTCCGGAAGCCGTTGCGAATGAGCTCACGCTGCGACGGGCGCTCGGTTCTCTCCTCGAGCGCCTGCTCGCGCGTCCAGAACGGGCCGGGCGGCCATTTCGAAAACTCGCGCTGGTCGCCCGGCTCGTCGACGGAGGCTCGTGGCGGCGTGCGGCAACGCTTCGCGACGCGACGGCCGAGCCGGCGCGCTTGCGCGCGGCACTCGGGCCGAAGCTCTCGGAGCTTCCCGCCCCGATTGTCGAGCTACGTCTCGAGGTGGTCGAGCTCGCGGAGCACACGGGTCAGCAGCTCGCGCTCGTGGAGCCGGCGGGGGAGGAGACGGCCGTTCGCCTGCGTGAAGGCTTGCGACAGGTGCGCGCGAGCACGGGGACAGGGTCGGTGTGCACTGTCGTCGAGGTGGCGCCGTGGTCGCGAGTTCCGGAAGCGCGCGCCTTGGTTGTCCCTCGGGACGACTGAGTGAGTTCCGAGAACGAAAGTGCAGCGAATGGACGAACGACGTCGGTCAGTGCGCAACGCGACATGGCCGGAGCGGGATTCATTCCCGCGCAGGCCCACCAAGCGTCGAAGGTTGATAGCGATGAGGAAGGGGGCGCGCGGGGGAAACGTCCTTTCCCCCGCGCTGCTCGTCGTTTCGCGGGACGACTAAATGCGCCGCGGCCGGCGCTCGTCGAGACGGGGCCGGGCGGGACGCCGCGAGCCGTGAACCGCGAGCAGGTGACGCTCGTGCGTGAGGAGTGGCGTGTCGTCGACCGCTGGTGGACGGAGGAGCCAGTCGACCGGCGCTACTTCGAGGTCGTCCTCGAGAGCGGGCGAAACGTTTGCGTCTACCGTGACGGAGACCAGAAGTGCTGGTTCACCCAGAACGCCTAGGAGTGTGATCCTGGGTGAACGCCGAGTACGCGAGCGCGTCCCACTCGTCCGCGAGCGCGGCGGGAATGACGACCCACTGGCGGAAGTGCTCGCCTCGACCGGACGGGTCGAAGAGGTGGCGCCGGGAAGGGAGAGCGCGCGGGCATGAGCCTTCGGGTCGGTGAGCTTGAAGACCATCGAGCCTTGTGTGAAGCCGGCGATCACGCGTCCAGAACGCTTGAGGCACGGCATTCCGAACACCTTCGAAGCGCGCAGCTCCGGGTGCCAGGACGTGAGTGCATCGACGATCTCGTCGTACCGGGCCCGTGCGTCGTCCACGGGTTAGGCGTCGAAGACGTCGTGACGCTCGAAGAACGCGTCGTCGGGCTCGAGGCCTTGCTCGTGGAGCGCGACGAGCTCACGCCGATACTCGACGAAACCCCCCGGCGTGTGCAGGTTGAGGAGGCGAGCCGGCTTCGTGCCAACGTTGCGGAAAGAGACAGCTTTGACGACGTTCGTCCCGACCCGCTCGCCTTCGCCGGGACGCACGACGATGGGCTCCTCCATTCAGCCGATCGCCTGCTCGACGAGCTGCTCCCATTCGTCGGACTGGTCGGCGGGCACGAGCACCCACTCACGCATGACGCGGCCCATGCCGGGGTCGAAGAGCTCGACGCCGGGGATCGTAAGCGCCTGCTCGCGGGCGGCCTCGTCCGTGAGCTTTACCGTGAGCCCGCCGTCCTTCCAGTACCCGGCGACGACCTTGCCGCTCCCGCGCTTCAGGCACGGCATCCCGAACATCTCCTCGAGCGGGTGCCGGGCGGTCACGTTCGCGACGAGCTCCTCCCAGGTCATGCCTGAAGCATGAGCTACGTCGAGCTTCACTGCCACTCCGCGTACTCGTTCCTGGACGGCGCGTCGCAGCCTGAGGAGCTTGCGGCGCGTGCGGCGGAACTCGGGTACGAAGCGCTCGCTCTTACCGACCACGACGGCGTCTACGGCTCGCTCGAGTTCGCGCACGCGGCGAAGGCGCTCGGCGTGCGTCCGATCACCGGCGCCGAGGTGACGCTCGACGGCGGAGCTCACATCACATTGCTCGTCGAGAACCGCCGCGGCTACGCGAACCTCTGCCGTCTGCTCACCGCGGCACACGCGGAAACGCGAGTTCACGCCGCAGGAGCCGGGCATGCCCCGCCCCTACAACCTGCCGTCACCCTCGAGACGGTGATGGAGCTCTCCGAAGGACTCGTCTGCCTCTCCGGGTGCGCGCGCAGCGGACTCGGCACCAGCGATCCGAACGCCGCTGCGCGGCTCGCAAAAACGTTTGGCTGCGAGCGGTTCTTCGTCGAGCTTCAGCGGTCGTTCGAGCGGGGAGACACACGACGAACCGCTCTCCTGCGCGATCTCGCCGAGCATCTGGGCGTCGAGACGGTCGCGACCGGCGACGTCCACTCTCACCACCCGCGGCGCACGTTGCTTCAGGACGTTCTCGTCGCGATCCGCTGCCGGACCTCGCTCGAGGGCTGCGAGCCGGAGCGGCGCGGGAACCGCGAGGGATTCCTGCGCTCGCCGGAAGAGATGCTCGAGCGCTTCTCCTTCGACCGAGCTGCAGCAGAGCGAACCGCGGTTCTGGCGGAGCGGCTCGAGTTCGACCTGACGGAGGAGCTCGGGTACCGCTACCCGGACTTCTCGGACGGCGACGAGCCGGCGATCCGTCAGCTCGCCACGCTATGCCAACAGTCCGTCGAAGAGCGCTATCCGCCAAGTAACAGTCTGTTACTTGGGCAAGCGCGGGCTCGGCTCGAGGACGAGCTCCGGCTGATCGACGAGCTCGGGCTCGCCGGCTTCTTCCTTCTTCACCACGAGGTGCTCTCACTCGCCCGCGAGGCCGCGCGCGAGGTGCGTGGGGTCGACTCGCCGAGGAGCTTCCTGCCGCCGGGACGGGGGCGCGGGAGCTCGGTCGGCTCGATCGTCTGCTACCTCACCGGCCTCTCGCACGTCGACCCGGTCTCGAACGAGCTCTCGCTCGGGCGTTTCCTGAATCGCGAGCTCGCCTCCGTGCCTGACATCGACCTCGACTTCCCGCGCGACATCCGCGAGAAGCTGATCGTCGCGGTCACGGAGCGCTACGGGCGCGAGCACGCTGCGCTCGTAGCGAGCTTCTCGACGTACCGCTCGCGCGGCGCGATTCGCGATGTCGGCAAGGCACTCGGCCTCCCGTTCGCCGAGCTCGAGCGGCTCGCCCGGCTCTCGGACGGCTGGGATGCGCGTCGGGTGGGAGAGGAGGTCGCGCGGCTGCCCGATGGGGAGCGTAAGCTCGAATCACGGCGCTGGCGAGCCTTTGCCTGGCTCGCGGGCGAGATCGCAGGTCTGCCACGGCATATCTCGCAACACCCGGGCGGGATGATCGTCTCCACGCGCCCGCTGATCGAGCTCGTCCCCGTGCAACCGGCGGCGATGGCTGGCCGCCAACTCTGCCAATGGGACAAGGACTCCTGCGCCGACGCGGGCTTCCTCAAGATCGACCTGCTCGGCCTCGGGATGCTCTCGGCCGTCGAGGATTGCGTCGAGCAGATCGCACGAACGCACGACGAGGTGATCGACCTCTCGCGGATCCCCTTCGACGACAGCGCTGTGTTCGAGGACATCCAGCGCGCGGACACGGTAGGCGCGTTCCAGATCGAGAGCCGGGCGCAGATGCAGAGCCTCCTGCGGACGAAGCCGGAGAACCTCGACGACATCACCGTCCAGGTCGCGCTCGTCCGGCCCGGGCCGATCCAGGGGAAGGCCGTGCATCCGTACATCGACGCGCGGCAGCGGATCCGCGAAGACCCGTCGTACGTCTTCCCGGTCGACCACGAGCTCCTGCGCAAGCCCCTGCGTTCGACGTTCGGAGTCGTCGTCTTCCAGGATCAGGTGCTCGAGGTAGCGATCGCGCTCGCCGGCTTCACGGTCGGAGAGGCCGAGGGCCTGCGGCGGGCGATGAGCCGCAAGCGGAGCCACGACGCGCTCGAGGCCTACCGTGGGCGGTTCGTCGCAGGCGCTGCCGAGAAGGGCGTGAGCGCCGAGATCGCGAATCGCGTCTTCGACAAGCTCGTCGGCTTCTCCGGCTTCGGCTTTCCCAAAGCACATGCAGCCGCGTTCGGGCTCCTCGCCTACCAGTCGCAGTGGCTGCGCCACTACTACCCGGCAGAGTTCCTATGCGCGCTTTTGAACGCGCAGCCAATGGGCTTCTACCCGCCCGCGACACTCGTTCGTGACGCACAGCGACATGGGGTGGAGGTGCGCCCGATCGACGTCAACCTGAGCTCCGGGCGCTGCAGCATCGAATGGGGTCAGGTCTTGCATTCCGACACAAGACCCCTGTGTCGGAATGCAAGACCTGACCCCCTGGCAGTTCGCATCGGCCTCAGCTCCATCGCCTCGGTGGGGAAAGACGAAGCGGACGCGCTCGTCGTCGAGCGCGACGCGAGGCTCGTCAAAGGGGGCGCTTGCGACGGCTTCGGGCGCCCGCGACGAGACCTCCTCTGGGAGCTCGGGCTCGTCTTCCGGGAGCAGTCGGTGCCGGGGACGGGGGGAGAGGCGAAGCAACTCCCGCTCTCGCTCGGACCGACCACCGAAACGCCGGCGTTACGCGATCTCACGCGTTGGGAGCGCATGCTCGCGGACTACCGGCACACGGGGATGTCGGTCGGGATGCACCCGCTCGAGTTGCTTCGCCCTCATCTGCCCGCGGGGACGCTCTCGAGCGCAGAGCTCAATGAGCAGCGGCACGGCAGGCATGTAGCCGTCGCGGGCATGACGATCGCGCGCCAGCGGCCGTCGACGGCGAAGGGAATCGTCTTCATGCTGCTCGAGGACGAGCACGGCCAGGTGAACCTGATCGTCCAACCGCACGTCTACGAACGTCATCGGGCAACGGTTCGCGCCGAGCCGCTCGTCCTCGCCCATGGCCGCT
>JAERMP010000093.1 GCA_016844515.1 Thermoleophilia bacterium
CGCATGTACGCGCCCTATGCTGCCCTGCTCGCTCCCGGGCTTCTACGGTCATTGAACGACGAAGTCGTCGTTCGCGACCGGCGAGAGGCGCTCGATGCAGCGCTCTCGCTGCGAGTAGCGCCCGAGCACTACCGCGACGATCTCGCCATCTCGCTCGGTGTCGCACAGGCGGGCGATGAGGACGTCGCGAAGGCGGCCCTCCGGCTCGGCCGAGAACTCCTCGCGTTTCTTCGCGAGCACAAGCCCGACGTCGATCCTCAGCCGGACATTGCCCGCTACCTCGCCGACGGCACGCTCGAGCGTCACCTCGGCTTCGTGGACTAGGGTCTTCGCCGTGCTCGAGATCATCGCTGGGGGCTTCTCGTTCAGTGCGCGCTTCGAGGAGGAGGCGGCGCCAGACACGGTCGCCGCGTTTCGCCGGATGCTCCCGCTCGACTCGAAGATCATCCACGTCCGCTGGTCGGGCGAGGGCGGCTGGATCCCGATGGGCGACCTCGATGTCGGAATCGGCGCAGAGAACGCCACCAGGTACCCGAGCCCCGGAGAGCTGATCTTCTACCCGGGCGGAGTCAGCGAGACGGAGCTGCTCCTTGCGTACGGCTATGTCGCGTTCGCGAGCAAGGCGGGCGCGCTCGCCGGAAATCACTTCGCCACGATCGTCGAGGGCAACGAGAACCTGTGCGAGCTCGGACGGCGAATGCTCTGGGACGGCGCCCAGGACATCACGTTCAGAGAGAGCTAGCGACCCGGCGAAGCGCCGCGGTCAAGACCTCGACCGCCAACTCGATGTCCTCCGGGCTCGAGAGCTCATCGGGTGAGTGGCTGATTCCGCCGTTCAAGCTGCGGACGAAGAGCATGGCGCTCGGCACCCCCGCCGCTGCGAGGATCCCCGCGTCGTGACCGGCTCCTGACGGAAGCTCCATGGCCGCGAGGCCGCGCCGCTCGATCTCCTGCCGGAGCACGAGTCGCAGCTCTTCTGCCATCGGTATCGGCCCCGTGCGATAGCTCAGCTCGAGACCGATCGCGGCGACGAGCGCGTCGAGCCGGTCGCTGTCGGGCGCCCGCGCGTCCACCAGGAGCCTGACCCGGCCAGGGACGACGTTTTCTGCACCGGGCTCGATCGTGAGCTTGCCGACAGTCGCTACCGCCCCCTCGATCGATCGCGCCGCGTCGCGGACGCGAAGGATTCCCTCGGTGCTCTTCACGAGCGCGTCGTCTCGGGCATCCATCGGCGTCGTGCCCACGTGGTCGGCTCGCCCGTCGAAGACGAGCTCGCCGCGCGCGTAACCGACGATCGAGGTGACGACTCCGAGCGGCGAGCCCGCCTGCTCCAGCAGAGGACCCTGCTCGATGTGGAGCTCGACGAACGCGCTCGGCAGTCCGCCGCCGCGCGCCACGAGCGCACGGCTCCCCACCCAGCCAATCTCCTCGCCGCGAAACGCGACGACCGAGCCGCGACCAACGCTCTCCACGGCCTCGATCGCGGCGACGACGCCGAGCGCGCCGTCGAACCGTCCCCCGGCCGGAACCGTGTCCAGGTGGGATCCGACCCAGACGTCAGAGGACTCCCCCGACCGGCCGATCAGGTTTCCGTCCGGGTCCGCCTCGACGGCGAGGCCCGCCTCACGCAGCCAGCGCGCCGCGAGCGCGTGCGCGTCGTCCTCAGCCGCGCTCGGGTGCGGACGGTTCGCGCCGGGACCGCCGCCGATCGCGTAGAGCTCGTCTAGCCGCTCGTGAATCCTCACCCGCTAGAGCCGCTTTCCCATGTGCACCGACTCTTCGGCATATCCGAGCGAGCGGTACAGGGAGCGTGCGACGTCGTTGCCGCCGAAGACATTCAGCGTCACCTTCTCTGCGCCAAGCTCCCGAGCACGCTGCTCGAAGGCGAGCATTGCCTCGCGACCCAGTCCGCGGCCACGAACGCTCTCCTCGATCTCTATCTCGTACAACCAGATGCCGGTCGATCGCTCTGCGAAGAAGAGTCGCCCGATCGACTCACCTCGCGAGTCCTCGATCGTGAGCAGGTGTTGGCCGCCGGTTGGCTTCCCGTTGGGAAAGAGCATGCCGTAATCACGATCCGCCTTCTCCTCCGCTTCCTGCCTCGGCAGTTCGGCGTGACGCTCGAGATCGCTCACATAGAAGCTGCGGGCCGCTTCGAGCCAGGCGGGGAGCTCGTCGTCGCGGAGCTCTCGCAGGAACACAGGCATCGGGAGCGCATTATCCGCCGCGAAGCGGAGCCGAGCGGCCGTGAAGTGGGCGCGGTTAGAGGCCGAAGGTGCTGATCGGCCGGGACTGCGGAGCCTAGAGGCTTGATGTGGGTTGGGGGTGCGTACGGGGAGGGCATGCGCCAAGCAGCGCGGTCGGACCGGCCGGTTCCAAGGCTGGTGGCCTTGGTGCCGGACGAGCCGGGCGCGCTGCGCCGTGCGCAGACCCCCAACCGGACGTGCTCCTAACCCACATCAAGCCGCTAGTAGCCACGCAGCGGACGCAGCGCGCCCCAGCCGACCAGCGTCAAGACGGCCGCGAACAGAAAAGCGGCACTCCAGGACACGGACGAGACGGTCGCAGCGAACAGCACCGGGGCGAGCACACCGAGCCCCGAGAGCACGGATTGCTGGAACCCGATCGCGGCGCCACTTCGCGCCGTCCCCGCGAGCTCAGCCGCGGCAGTGAAGGACAGCCCGTTCCACGCCATCGAGAACCCGCCGGCGAGTGCGACCGCAGGCACAAGCATCCAGAGCGGCCCGCCCGCGAGCAGAGCGGTGAGCCCGAGCGAGACAGCAAGTGCCAACCCCGCCCGTCGAATCGGGACGACGCGAGAACCGAGGACATCCGACCAATGCCCCAAACCCACGCGCAGGGCGACCGCAAGCACCAGCGACGCAGCGATGACGAGCGCGGCATCGGAGTCCGACAGTCCGTGCTCGTCGTGGAGGAAGAGAACGCCGAACCCGATGACTGCAACCTGCGCGTAGAGATACAGCGCGCTGCCGAGAGAGAGTCGCCACAGTCGACCGTCACGAAGCGTCTGCGCGACCGAGTCGGCCTCGATGCCGTCGCCACCGTCCCCACCTCGCAGAACGAGACCGCCAACCAGAGCCCCCACTCCAGCGCACGCAGCGAGGAACAGGAACGCGGCCTTGGAACCTCCGGAGCCGGCGAGCCCGGGAAGAACGATCGCAACGACGAGCCCACCGAGGGGGATTGCAGTCTGGCGGATGCCGAGAGCCAGACCTCTCTGGGTTGGCGCAAACCACTGCATCACTGCCCGCCCGCTCGCGGAGTTCACGCTTGCGCCTGCTGCACCCGAGAGCACGAGCAGTGCCAACAAGACCTCGAAGCTCCCGGCGTTTGCAGCGCCGACGAGACATGCGGCCGACCCGAGCAGACCGAGCACGAGAACCACCCGCTCGCCGTACCGATCCGCCGCCAGCCCCCAAGGGAGGAGCGTCACCGTCGCGCCGAGCCAGGCAGCCGAGAGCAGAAAGCCGACCTGGCCGAGGGAGAGCCCGTACTCCTCGCGTAGCGTAGGAGCCAGGACAGCAAGACCGACCGTGACGGCGGAGAAGCTCGCCTGGGCGACGGTCCCGGCGGCCAGAACCGCCCAGCGGTAGGGCCCCGCCGCTACGGCGCGAAGGGGTTGATCGGATGAGCGCCGGTCGAGACGATCACGCTATTCGTCTCGGGGTAGAAGCGATCGCCGGCGACGTACATCTGTCGGAATCTACCGCTCGAAGAGCACGGCCACACCCTGGCCGACGCCGACACACATCGTCGCGAGCCCATAGCGGCCGTCGCGGCGGCGCAGCTCGTGCAGGAGTGTGACCACGAGTCGTGCGCCGCTCATCCCGAGTGGATGCCCGAGGGCGATCGCGCCTCCGTTGACGTTGACCTTGTCCTCGTTGAGGCCTAGCTCGCGGATCACGGCGAGGCTTTGAGAGGCGAACGCCTCGTTGAGCTCGACGAGGTCGAGCTGACTTGCGTCGATCCCAGTGCGAGCCAGGAGCTTGCGGACAGCGGGTATCGGCCCGACGCCCATCACCCGCGGGTCGACCCCCGCGACGGCCGAACCTACGAACGCGCCGAGAGGCTCGATCCCGAGCTCTAGCGCCCGCTCCTCGCTCGTGATCACGAGTGCGGCCGCCCCGTCGTTGATCCCACTCGCGTTCCCTGCCGTGACGCTTCCGTCCTTCCGGAATGCCGGCTTGAGCGCGGCGAGCGCGTCGACGCTCGTTTGTGGGCGCGGATGCTCGTCGACGGCCACGTCACCGACGGGAACCAGCTCGTCCGCGAAGCGGCCGGCGGCATTCGCCTTCGCCCAGCGTTGCTGCGAGCGCAGCGCGAACGCGTCTTGGTCGGCCCGGGAAACGCCGTACCGTTCGGCCACGTTCTCGCCCGTCTCCCCCATGGACTCGAGCGGGAAAATCTCCTCGTGGCGCGGGTTCGGAAAGCGCCACCCGAGCGTGGTGTCCCACACGGTCTGGTTCCCACGCGGAAACGCTGCCTCCGGCTTCGCCATGACGAGCGGGGCGCGACTCATCGACTCGACTCCGCCGGCAATCGCGACATCGGCATCGCCAGCCATGACAGCGTGGCTCGCCGAGACGACGGCGCTGAGTCCCGACGCGCAGAGCCGGTTGAGAGTGACTCCAGCGACTGCGTCGGGCAACCCGGCGAGCAGGACGCCCATGCGTGCGACGTTGCGGTTGTCCTCGCCGGCCTGGTTGGCGCAGCCGAAGTAGACGTCGTCGACCGAACCTGGCTCGATCCCAGCCCGCTCGACTGCGGCCGCGATCGCCACCGCGGCCAGGTCGTCGGGCCGCACGTGCGCGAGCGCGCCGCCATAGCGGCCGATCGGCGTTCGAACGGCAGAAAGGATCACGGCGCGCATGGCGGCAGTGTAGGGGCGAGGCCTGTCTCGCCCAGCCCTGTGGGGTTACGCTTGATGGTCTCCGGCAAAGGCGTCGAGCGCAGCGGCGATCGCGCCCGCCCCTGCTCCGAGGACGGGCTGTCCATGGGCGACGAGGACACGCTCGATCGGTAGCAGCCGAAGCTCATCCAGGGACTTCGCGAACTCGCCGATGTCGCCCGTCGCCGGAGACGGGCACAGCTGGAGTCCGGTCGGTGTGCCAAGAAAGAACTCAGCAACGACGAGCGTGCGCTCCTCCGTGATGAAGAACGCGACCTGCCCGTCGCTGACACCACGCGGCGTGAAGACCTTGATACCTGCCGGAATAGTCCGGAGCTTCGGGAGGTCGCGGATCCGCTCCCGCGCCATCGGCTCAATCCATACCGCTGCCGCGTAGCGATTGACAACGTCGCGCGTACTACGTTCGTGCCACGGAGCAGTCAGGAGAACTGCCACGCTTCCGTCCGCCTCTTCAACCGCACTGTCCAGCCAGTCCCACGCAGTGGGCGAGAGATCGTCCCGAACGAGCGGGTCGATCAGGACGAGAGTATCGCGGGCAGCGTAGATGACGCAGCCAACCTCTTCCGGCCACTCCGGGTTCGGTCGCCAATTCGGATGAGGCTCTGTCCAGTAGGTCAGCCGCTCGCTCAGCTGGACTACATGGCGCGAGCTCACCCGCAGATCATTGCAGTACTCCCGCGACAGACTGCCGCCGCTCGAGGGACATTCGTGAACACTCGCGCAGGCGACGCCATCGTCGCCCCTATGGGACGAAGTCGATCTGAACGGGCGCTGGGAAAGCGCCCAGCGCCTCGCCGCGGCGAAGGAGCTCCGTCACGGCCTTTCGGCCCTCGTCGCCGTAGTCCTGGGTGAGCTCGTTGACGTACATCGAGACGAAGCGATCAGCCACCGCGGCGTCGATCCCGCGCCCGAACTGGAGCGCGTACTCGAGCGCCTCCGCTCGGTTGTCGAGCCCGCACTGGATGGCCTCGCGGAGTACTTCCGAGACGTCTGCGAGCACCTCCTCGCCGAGATCACGACGAGCAACATTGACGCCGAGGGGAAGCGGGAGGCCCGTCTCCAGCAGCCACCATTCCCCGAGGTCGAGCACCTTGACGAGACCGTAATCCTCGAAGGTCAGCTGTCCTTCATGGATCAGGAGCCCCGCTTCCGCGCGCCCCGACGCAACCTCGTCGGGGATCTCGTCGAACGCGAGCTCGCGATAGCGGAGCTCTCCGAGAACGAGGCGCAGCGCCAAGAACGACGTCGTCATCGCCCCGGGAACGACGATCTCGCGGCCGGCCAGCTGATCTCGCGTCAGCGGCTCCCGGGCGACCACAACAGGCCCGTACCCAGAGCCGATGCTCGCGCCGTGCGGCAGCAGGATGTAGTCCTCCTGCACGAAGGGATACGCCGCCAGCGAGATCGCTGTCACTTCGAGCCGCGCGGCGCGCGCCCACTGGTTCAGCGTCTGAATGTCAGAGAGGACCTGCTCGAACTCGTGCCCCCGAGTGTCCACGGCGTCCGTCGTCAGCGCCCAGTACATGAAGGCGTCGTCGGGGTCTGGGCTGTGTCCGACACGGATCCGCACGAGGGCGCGGACGCTAGCACCGGGCAGGTCGCTACCTGTTGAAGAACCAGCGCTCTAAGAGTGGAAGAACTTCCTTCCGTGTGAACGGCCGCGCGTCCGCGGGAAGCCCGTCCCCCTCGAGCACGCTGACATCGTCCTCGAGGGCCTCGTTCGCCCGTTCGAGCGCATCCTCTAGCTCGTAGCCCTCGAAGATCACGTCCTCCGGCCGGGGCTCGTCGGACTCACGGAGCTGCGGGTTGACGACACGCCCGACGACCCAGACCGCCCCCGCACGGCGCTCGATCCAGATCCCGATCTCCTCCTCCTCGCCCACGTCGTCCACGCCCATCAACGTGCGCTCGGCATACCTACCCTCGCGTGAGCTTCGCCTCATGTACCGGGATACAATCGCTTCTGGTGTCTTCGTTCAAGAACATGTTCTCGTTCCTCTTCCAGCGGAGCTCCGCGGAAGAGCACGTGGCGAGGTACGTGATCCGCGAGCACGACGGTGGCCGAACGCTCGACGAGATCCTCAAGGACAAGTACGTGCAGAACCGTTTGACGGCCGAGCAGCAGCGGCGCCTCCTCGACCGGCCGGAGATCATCGAGGCGATCTCC
The DNA here is from genome assembly GCA_016844515.1 of Thermoleophilia bacterium. The sequence goes on from JAERMP010000093.1 coordinate 7,098, forward strand.
GGCGACATGATCGAGGCGACGAAGGCCTCGATCGCTGCGAGCACGTAGGGGGGCATGCCTCCCCCGGGCGACCCAAGGTCGCCCCTACAGCGTCGTTCCGACCCCGAGCTCATGCGCACGACGAAGCGCTTCGGCTCCGAGCGCGACGTCCCAGGCGGCGAGCCCATTCGACTTGAACAGGACGACGTCGTCGTCCGACTGTCGGCCCGCGATCTCCCCGGAGACGACCTCGTGGAGCTCATGCACCTCGAGCCAATCGAGAACTCCGGCGGCAACCGGATCGATGAGATCGCCTGACTCGAGCCGAGCCTGCTCGAGCCAGTCGCAGCACACGAACGTCGCGCGCTCGAGCACGGCGTTGTCGAGCTCGCGGCGGCTCGCGACGTTCGCACCCGCGGCGATCACGAGCGCTCCTGGCGAGAGCCACTCGCCGCGCAAAACCGGGTCCCGGGAGCTCGTGATCGTGACGACGACGTCCTGGGCGCCGGCATCGCGGTGGCTCTCGCCGGGCTCCGCGTCCGTACGCTCGCAGAACGCGGCGAGGCGCTCGGGAGTCCGGCAGTAGGCGACCACGCGGTCGATCGAGGGTAGGGCTACGCGAATGCAGGCCACCTGCGTCACGGCCTGGTGTCCGCACCCGATGACGCCGAGCGATGTCGCATCACTCCGAGCGAGATGCTTCGCAGCGACCCCGCTTGCAGCACCTGTCCGGAGGCAACCGAGCTGGTCGGCCTCGATCACCGCGGCGAGCGCGGACGTCTCGGAGTCGAAGAGACAGACGACGAAGGTCGCGCCCTCCGATGTCGCCGCGTAGAGCTTTCCGCCGGCCAGGCCGAGCTCGAGATCCGAGGCGGCCATGTCGGCGAGCGCGCCCTCGCGAAGGCGAAGCCTGCGGCGAGGCGCCATCTCCACCGCACCCGCAGCCATGCGGCGAAAGCACGCCTCGATCACCTCGACCGCGTCGTCGGGAGCGAGAAGCGCCGAGATATCGGACTCGGTCAGATAGAGCGGCACGGGTGCGAAGTGTATGAACGCCTCGGCGCCCGCCGTAAACTCGTCCTGCTCTGGACAACGACAACTACCTCGACCTGCGGCTCG
>JAERMP010000094.1 GCA_016844515.1 Thermoleophilia bacterium
TTCTTGACCTGACGCTGACTCTTCCCGCAGAAGCTGCAAAGCAGCTGCTCGTTACCCTCGCTCGCCCGAGCCACGTGTCTCCTTTTACTCCGATTTCAAGGTTAGGGGAAGGGGATATTTATGACCGGTGCTCGATCACCGTGTCAATGAGCCCGTATTCCTTGGCCTCGGGGGCGGTCATGTAGAAGTCGCGATCCATGTCCTTCGAGAGTTTCTCGACCGTTTGACCCGTGTGCTTGGCCATGATCTCCTCCATTAGCCGCTTGAGGCTGATTACCTCCCGCGCCTGGATCTCGATCTCGGTCGGCTGGCCGGAGAAGCCCGCTGAGCCCTGGTGGATGAGGATCTTCGAGTGAGGAAGTGCACTCCGCTTTCCGTGCGCGCCTCCGCCTAGGACGACCGCCGCCATCGACATGGCCATCCCGACGCAGATGGTCTGCACGTCGGGCTTGATGAACTGCATCGTGTCGTAGATCGCGAGGCCCGCGTAGACGATGCCGCCCGGCGAGTTGATGTAGATCGAGATGTCCTTGTCCGGATCCTCGGACTCGAGATGAAGGAGCTGGGCGACGACGAGGTTCGCGATCTGGTCGTCGATCGGCGTGCCCAGGAAGATGATCCGCTCGTTGAGCAGACGCGAGTAGATGTCGAACGAGCGCTCGCCGCGCGAGGTCTGCTCGATGACCATCGGAATCAGGGGACTCATGCAGGCTCCTTGCTGCCGGGGGTCCACAACTTCGTGTCCCCCTCGGCTTTTTCCTTTTCGGGTGTCCAGAGCTTGTCTCTCGCCGCGGCGAGGTCGGGCGCAATCGGCTTCACGTCTGCGACGAGGCGGTCGAGGGCGGCGCGCAGGCGAAGGTCCTCTCGGATCGACTCCTGTTGCCCGTGCGCCCACACGTCCTCGATGAGGCCGTCGGGGTCGTCCTCTCCTGCCGACTCGGCCTCCTCGCGAAGGTACGCCTTCACCTCGTCGTCCGAGATCTCGATCCCGGCGCGCTCTGCGAGCGCCTCGAGGGCGAGCTCGCGCGCGATCGAGACGGCGGCCTCGAGCACCATCTGCCGCTGAAGCTCCTCGCCGCTGCCTCCGCTGGCGGCAAGGTAGGTCTCGAGTGAGATGCCGCGACGCTCGAGCGAGCGCACGAATCCCGTAAGGAGGTCGCCGGCTCGGGACCGGATCAGCGGGAGCGCGGGCTGCACCTCGGACGCGCGCACGAGCTCGTCGACGGACGAGATGCGGAAAGCGGCGTCGATCTCGGCATCGAGTTGCTCGCGGAGGGTTCCCTCGATGCTCGCGCGGAGCTCACCGAGCGTGTCGAACTCGCTGGCCGCGCGGGCGAGATCGTCGTCGAGCGGCGGCAAGACCTTCTCCTGCACCTCGCGAACAGTGATCCCGACGGTCGACTCGGTGCCGTCGGCAAGCGGGAACGAGACCTCTTTCGTGTCGCCGGCGGACGCGCCGAGGAGCGCCGACTCGAGCTCGCCCGCCATGCGGCCGGCTCCGAGCTCGACGACTGTGTCGCGTTGTGCATCGCCCTTCGAGTCGACCAGATCGACGACGAGCGTGTCTCCGTCGCGTGCAGGGCGACCGTCCGCAGGCACCAGCTCGGCCACGGACTCACGGAGAGCCTCGAGCTCGGCGTCCACCGACTCCTGCGGCACCTCGACCTCTGCGCGGGGCACCTCGAGCCCCGTCCAGTCGGCAATCTCGGGAAGCGCCTGGACTTCGACCGTGGCCGTGAACCTCCAGGCCTCGTCGGCGGTGCCGGGAAGCTCGAACTCGTACTGAGGCTCCGCGATCGGGCGGACGCGACTGCGGGAAGCCGCGCTCCAGAACCAGCCGCCGATGTGACTGTCGACCGCCTCGGCGTAGATCCTGTCCTTGCCCAGCCGCGACACGAGGACGGGCTGCGGGATCTTCCCCTTGCGAAAGCCGGGGATCTTGACGCTCTCCGAGAGGTCGGACATCGCGTGCTCGACCGCGTGCTGCACCTGGTCGGGCGAGACGTCGACGGTGAAGCGAACGCGGTTCTCGCCCAGTTCCTCTACGGCGGTGGTGGACACGTGGCCATTCAACCAGCCTGGGGTGGGGTCACGGCGGATCGAACGACAGCGACGTCTTTACAGTGCCTGGCACTGGAAAGGCGAAAAGAGAGAGAAAAGCTGTCCACAGATGGGTGAGCGGTACGACGTCGTCGTGGTCGGAGTAGGCGGAATGGGCAGTGCGGCCCTGTACCACCTCGCCCGCAGAGGGAAGCGTGTGCTCGGGCTCGAGCGCTTCGACGTCCCCAACGACATGGGCTCGTCCCACGGAATCACTCGCGTCATACGGCTCGCCTACTTCGAGCACTCCGACTACGTCCCGCTGCTCCGGCGGGCGTACGAGCTTTGGCGCGAGCTCGAGAGCGAGGCCGGCGAGCAGCTCCTCCACATCACCGGGATCGTGGAGGCCGGCGAGCGGATATACGACGGTGCGCTTCGGTCCTGCTCCGATCACGGCATCCCGCACGAGACGATCGACGGCCGTGAGCTCGGTCGCCGCTACCCCGCGTTTCGCCTCCCCCCGGATCTCCCCGTGTTCGTGCAGGCCGACGGCGGCTTTCTCCTCCCAGAGCGCTGCATCGTCGCGCACGTGAGCGGAGCGCTGGCCCGGGGCGCCGTCGTGCGAGCACGCGAGCGGGTCCTCGAGTGGACGGAGACCGAGAACGGTGTACGGGTGCGAACGGATCGTCGAGTCGTGGAGGCTGAGCGCCTCGTGCTGACTGCCGGCGCGTGGTCGCAGGACGTCGCCCGGCTACCTTCTGGGCTCGCCGGCGCCTTGCGCCAAGCGCTCGCCTGGTTCCAACCCGGGCGTCCCGAGCTCTTCACTCCCGAGCGGCTGCCCGTGTTCAACCTGGTCTTGGACGGCGAGCACTTCTACGGATTCCCGGTGTTCGGCGTCCCGGGTTTCAAGGTCGGTCGCTACGACCACTTCGGCCAAGCCGGCGATCCCGATGCGATCTCCCGCGAGCCGACGATGGCCGATGAGGCTCCGCTGCGCGCGTTCGCCGAGCGCTATTTCCCCGAGGGAGCAGGGCCTACGATCGCGCTCAAGACGTGCCTCTTCGAGCCCTCACCCGACGAGCACTTCCTCATCGACCGACACCCTGACGCATCGAGCGCGATCGTCGGAGCGGGCTTCTCCGGTCACGGCTTCAAGTTCTGCTCGGTCGTGGGAGAGATCCTCGCCGACATCGCCGTGGACGGGACGACGAGCCACGACATCGACTTCCTGCGCCTAGCACGATTCGCGTAGGCGCCTATCCTGTCGTCACGCGGGCGTGGCGGAACTGGCAGACGCGGCGGGTTTAGGTCCCGTTGGGCTTCGGCTCTTGGAGGTTCGAGTCCTCCCGCCCGCACTGCCTGGTCGCAGAGACCGGGATCTGCTCGCGCAGACCCCGGTCTCGCGAAGATCCCTGAAGGCGGCCGCTGCGCGGCCGCGGCGCTACTACGAGTCCTTCGACCCGTAGCTCAATGAGTTCTGGAAAGGTGGCGGCGTGCGGAGGATTTTCAATCGCGCGCGAGAGTACGGGCTCGAGATCATGGCGTCGTACAGCCGCCACGCCGGCTCGCAGCTCTCGGCGGCCATCGCCTACCGCGTCCTCTTCTCTCTCGTCCCGTTCGCGGCGTTCCTCCTCACGATCCTCGACACCGTGCTCCCGTCCTCGAGGCGAGAGCAATTCGTCCAGTGGCTCTTCGGCGTGTTTCCCGGCACTGAACTGGAACAGAGCATCGACAACACACTCGCCACGTCCGGCACCTCGGCGCCGATCGTCGGGGTGATCGCGCTCGGGGTGCTGCTTTGGGGCGCGAGCGGGATGATGGCCTCGATCCGGATCGCCTTTCGCGTCATCTGGGACCGCGAGTCAGGCCCGACCTACGTCCGCAGCAAGCTGCGGGACTTCGCGCTCGTCGGTGTTGCAGGCGCGCTCGTCGTCGCGGCGTTCGGGCTCTCGGTCATCGTCCGAATCGTCGTGCAAACCGGGTCCGATCTCTCGGATGCACTCGGCTTCACGAACGGCGCGTCCGCTGTGTCGACCGTCGTCGAGGTCATGTCGTCAACGTTCGTGATCTTCGCCGCGCTGCTCGCCCTCTACCGGTTCGTGCCGCCCGTCACCATGACGCTTGCCCGGCTGTGGCCGAGCGCGCTCGCTGCCGCAATCGCGTTCCACCTCGCCGTCTACGGCTACGCCGTCTACGCGACGAGATTCGCAAGCTTCAACACCATCTACGGTCCGATCGGTGCCGTCCTGGTGTTCCTGCTGCTCGTCTACCTGCTCGCTGCGATCGTGCTCCTCGGTGCCGAGACGGCGGCAGCCCGCTCACGGTCGAGCGTCTGATCCTGTCTCCAAGAAGTCGGCCACCGCCGAGCGCAGAGTTGGGAACAGCCGGAAGGAGTCGATAGCGCCCGCGCTCTCTGCCCTCCGGAGCACATCGTGAACCGGGCCCTTGATCCGGGCGAACACAAGCTCGACACCGCGCCCCGCAAGCTCACGCTGAAGCTCACCGATCATGTCCAAAGCGGTCGTGTCGACGTGCGTGACGGCACTCGCGTCGACGATGACCGTCCGGACGGGCGGCTCGGCGCCGGCCACGAGCTCACGGACGTGGTCACGGAACATCGTCGCGTTGGCGAAGAAGATCTCCTGGTCGAAGCGGAAGATCACGAGGCCCGGGTACGTCTCTCCGTCGGGATGCCGCGAGATGTCGCGGAAGCCGTAGTCCTCGTCGCCCTCCTCCCCTCCGCGCAGACGCCCGAGCACCGCGATATGAGGCGTGAAGCTGCGGTAGACCAGTGCAGCCAGCGAAGCGAACACGGCGATGACGATGCCGCCGAGCACTCCCGCGAGAAGTACCCCGAGCAGGCAGAGCGCCGCAAGAGCGAAGTCGACGACGTCGAGCCTCCAGAGCCGCTGAAGCTCGGCTCGACGAATGAGCGGGAGCACCGCCGCGATCACGATCGCCGCCAAGGTCGCGCTGGGCAGATCGGCGAAGAACCCGGTGAGGAGCAAGATCGTCGCGATCACCAGCGCAACGTTCAGAAGCCCGGCGAGCTGGGATCGCTGCCCCATGGCATCGCCGACTGTTGTTCGTGAGACGCTCGCGTCGATGGGGAACCCCTGAGAGAGACCCGCGCCGACGTTCGCCGCACCGATGGCGACCAGCTCCCGATTGACATCGACCTCGTACCCGTTCGCGACCGCGAACTTCCGCGCAGCGGCAATCGACTCTGCATAGGCGAGGAGCGCGACTCCCGCGGCAGACCACAACACGCGCTGAAAGTCGCCGAACGGAATATCGGGAAGCCCCAGGTCGGGGAGCGAGGAGGGCAGAGGGCCAAGGAGCGCAACGTCCTTGTCCGAGAGATCGAGAAGTCGAGCCGCAGCAACCCCCGCGATCACGGCGATGAGTGCGCCAGGGACACGTGGCGCGACGACGTGAAGCCCGAGGACGAGCGCGAGGGACGAGACGCCGACGATGCCAGTCCACCAATCGATCTGGCCAAGCTCGCCGAGGACGTCCCACAGCTTCTCGAAGAACCCGCCGGTCGAGCTCGGAATGCCGAGCAGCGCGGGAACTTGTCCGACCACGATCGTCAGAGCGAGTCCGATGAAGTACCCGACGAGAACTGGGCGCGCGAGGAACTCGGCGACGAAGCCGAGTCGCGCAAACCCCGCCACCATCAGGAAGAGCCCGGTGACGAGGGCGAGCGCCGAGGAGAGAGCGAGATAGGTCCCGACGTCTCCGGCGGCGAGCGGAGCTACGGTCGCCGCTGTCAACACCGCCACCCCGGAGCTGGGGCCGACGTTGAGCTGTCGGCTGGTGCCGAGAATCCCGTAGACGAGAAGACCGGCGATCGCGGCGTACAAGCCGTACACCGGCGCGACCCCGGCCAGCGCTGCGTACGCCATCGACTGCGGCACGAGCACTGCCCACACGGCGAGCGCCGCAACAGCGTCGCGCTTGAGCAACGCACGCCACTGCGGCAGCCATTCGGTCGCTGGGATGGCCCACACGACGCCATCACGCCATCCGGTCTTGCGGGTCACCCCGCGACCCTAGGCGATGAGACGGGTCACGCTAGTGGATGCGTCCGTAGGTTCGGTCGTGATTGGCGGTTCGCAGACCGAGCAGCCCTAGGACGCAGGGAGCCCCGATACCAGAAGGTATCGGGGCGACCGAGGACGACGGGATGCGACGCGTATGCGGGCCGCCAGGCACACCCCCGTACTTGCGGACGCGTCCACTAGGCTCGTTCTGGCTGTATGAGTTGTTGCGCCCCCTCGAGCGGGAGAGATGGCGAAGTCCAGGCTGCCGCGACGAGCGGTGCCGGCGGCTCCACGGACGGGATGATTCTCCTGGAGCGCAGTTCGTTCGAAATGGGCGCCGAGGATCCCTGGGCCTACCCGGAAGACGGCGAAGGACCCGTGCGCGAAGTGCGCGTCGGCCCCTTCTGGATCGACGCGTGTGCGGTCTCGAACGCGCGGTTCGGTGAGTTCGTGGACGCAACGGGTTACATCACCGAGGCCGAGCGGTTCGGCTGGTCGTTCGTCTTCGCGGGCCTCCTCCCCGACGAGTTCCCGGCGACCCAGGCGGTGGCACAAGCGCCCTGGTGGCGCAAGGCCGAGGGCGCGGACTGGAGACACCCGGAAGGCCCGCAATCGGATCTGGACGCGCGGATCGGCTATCCGGTCGTGCACGCGTCCTGGAACGACGCGAACGCCTACTCCGCCTGGGCGGGGAAGCGACTGCCGACAGAAGCCGAGTGGGAGCTCGCGGCTCGCGGCGGTCTCGAGCAGAAGGTGTTCCCCTGGGGCGACGAGCTGGAGCCGGGTGGCGCGCACTGCATGAATGTCTGGCAAGGCGACTTCCCCGGAGCGAACACCGTCGCCGACGGCTTCTACGGGACGTGTCCCGTGGACGCGTTTCCCGCAAACGGTTTCGGCCTCTACAACGCGACCGGAAACGTCTGGGAGTGGACGGCCGACTGGCTCCATCTCTCGTTTCGCCAACGAGATTCGACGACCGACCCGAAGGGGCCGCCGCGAGGCACGAACAAGGTGCAGAAGGGCGGTTCGTATCTCTGCCACCACTCGTACTGCCGGCGGTACCGCATCGCGGCTCGCCACAGCAGCACACCCGACAGCTCGACCGGCAACGCCGGCTTCCGCTGCGTTCGAGACAATTAGGTGCTGTCGTCCTCGAGGGGCGCTCGCCCCGGCCGAGGGTGAGCTTCGAGCCAGTCGGCGTAGCGCCGCGCCAGCGGAGCAGCCGAGACTCCGTGGGCGAACACGGAGAGCCCCACCGCGACGAAGGTCACGATCAGGATCACGTCGTCGTTCGGTAGCCCGCCCTCCTCCACGAGCAGAAGCGCAAACACGATCGACGCCAGCCCGCGCGGGCCGAACCAGCCGAGAAACGCCACGGTCGGTCTGCGGGCACCAGTGCCGAGCATGGCAATCCCGACCGGGATCATCCGCACCAGCGTGAGGCTGAGTACGGCGTAGAGAACGAGCTGCCACGTGACGTTCTCGAGCGCGGGGACGAGAAGCACCGCGCCGAAGACGATGAACGTGATGGCTGCGAGGAGCGCGCCCGCTTCCTCGATCAGGTACGAGACTTCGCGGCCCTCACGTCGCCGAAGTCCCCCGAAGAAGGCTCCGCCGACGAAGGCCGCGATGAATCCCGATCCGCCGATCGGTTGGGCGATCCCGTACGCGAGTGCCGCCCCGGCGAGGGGAACCACCTGAAGCCATGGAAGGCTGATGAACCTCCGTCGCCCGGCCAGGATCACGACACCGGCGGCAGCAGCGCCCGCGAATGCACCCGCGAGCGCTCCGTACCCGAGCTCTTCGACCACGAGCCGCACGGCATCGCGCCGACCCAGGCTCGTCTCCTCCGCCTGGGCGATCGCCAGCACGATGAAGAAGAGCGGGACGCAGATCCCGTCGTTGAGCCCGCTCTCGACGTTGAGGCTCTGCCGGACTCGGGAAGGAAGGCGTGTCAGCGTGACGACCGTCTGCCCGAGCGCCGCATCCGTCGGTGCGAGGATCACCGCGAGGAGCAGCGCTTCCGGCCACGCAAGAGCGTCGAGGATCAGGAGGGCTGCGACAAACCCGGCGAGCAGCGTCAACGGAAGCCCGATCCCGAGCAGACGCGCGGGGATACCGGCCTCTCCGCGCAGCGTGCGAAGGTCGATGCGCGACGCGTCCGAGAAGAGAACGACGGTGAGGGTCGCCTCGGTGAGGAGCTTGATCTCTTCGCCACGCTGTTCCAGGTCGATCAGGCCGAACGCCCGTGCTCCGACGACGATGCCGACGACCGTGAACACCATCGGCGCCGTGATCGAGGTTCCTTCGATGCGACCGGAGATCGCCGCGAATCCGAGAAGGATCAGAGCGAGCGTCGCGAGCTGCCAGTGCACGCGGACCCTGCCGAGTCTTAGTAGCGGCCGACGAGGAGTGCAAACGTCTCGCGCATGCTCTCGGCGACGAGCCCCACGAGGCAAACGATGGCGAGTACGGCTGCAG
>JAERMP010000261.1 GCA_016844515.1 Thermoleophilia bacterium
TGAGGTACAGGCGACGACGGGTCACCGCGTGCATCGCGCAAGCTCGGCGTTGGTCATTCGTCGTGATTCGTGTACGTGCGGATCCGCCACGTCTCGCCGTCGCGGAACATGAAGTACGTCGTCCGGAAGTCGCGAATGAGTCCACCGTCAGCACCGACAACTCGCCAGTTCACGGTCGCATTCGTGGCGTGTGATCCGAGCCGATCGAGATGCAGAGCCGCGAGCTCGGCCCTGGCCGCTCCGGCGACCGAGTATGCGCTCATCAGCTCGGACAAGTGCTCTTGCAGCGCCGTTTCGTCAGCAAGATGGATGACGCGACCCTCACGTACGGCAAGCGCCGGAGCCTCGTACATGGCCGCGACAGCGTCGACGTCCCCAGCCATGTACCGGTCAGAGTAGTGCGAGAAGAATGACTCGAGCTCGTTCATGTCACCTCCTGATCACATCGGGGATTCTTCGCGAGCGGCATAGGATCGCATGATGTCGTCGGCCGACATCGTCGAGACCGCGGCCGCCGCGGAGGGACTCGCGAAGCCGCCACTACTCGTACTCGAACTCGTGCGCGCGTTCCTCGACGAGCACAGTCTCGGCGCGGGCGAGGTGCATGCGCGCCGCATCGGCGAAGGCGGCGGCTCGAACTTCACGTTCTTGCTCGAGCGGGAGGTGGGACGCTTCGTCCTCAGGCGACCGCCGCGACCACCGCTGCCGCCCTCCGCGCATGACGTGGTGCGCGAGGCTCGGCTCCAGCTCGCGTTGCGCGAGGCCGGTTTCGCACGTCTCCCGACGATCGTTGCGGTCGGGGAGGACGAGAGTGTGCTCGGTGTTCCCTTCTACGTCATGACGTACCTCGACGGTCATGTGCCAACTGACGAGCTTCCGCCGGGGCTCGAGGGCGAGCCGGCACGCCGCCGACTCGGCGACGACCTCGTCGACGCACTCGTCGAAGTCCACGCCGCCGACGCGGCGACTCCCGGCCTGGCCGCGTTTGCACGACCGGGGAGCTACAACGAGCGCCAGGTGCGGCGTTTTGCGCAGCTGTGGGAGCTCAACAAGACACGCGAGATCCCGCAGGTGGCGGAGGTCGGCGCGTGGCTCGCGGACAATGTGCCCGAGCCGCTCGCGCCAACCGTCGTGCACGGCGACTTCCGGTTGGGGAACACGATGGTGGCGCTCGACGAACCGCCTCGGATCCTCGCCGTGCTCGATTGGGAGATGGGCGCGATCGGCGACCCGCGTGCCGATGTCGGCTATCTGCTCGCGACGTACAGCGAGCCTGCCGGTCCGCCGAACCCACTCGGGACGTCGCCCGTCACGGCATACCCAGGCTTCCCCTCGAAGGCAGAGCTCGTCGAGCGTTACGTCGCACGGAGCGGACGCGACGTCGAGCCGCTCCACTGGTTCGAGGCCCTCGCGCTGTGGAAGGCTGCGGTCTTCTGCGAGGCGATCTACGGTCGCTTCGTTCGCGGGGAGCTCGGCGCCGAGGACGAACGAGCCGCGCGCTTCGAGCAGGGCGTGCCCTACCTCGCTCAGGCCGCGGCCGAGGCGCTCTCGCGCGCGTGACGTACGGGTCGGAGGCGGGTCCGGAGCGGTGCGGGTGCGAAGCAGCCGCCTTCAGGGATCTTGTGCGACCGGAGACTCCGCGCTAGCGGATCTCCGGGCTTGCGCTATTACAGGGCGATTTCGGCGAGCGCGCGCAGCGCTTCGGGCTGCTGCGTCGCGACGAGCAACGAGGTGGCACCCGATTCGCGCCACGCTTCCACGCGCTCGGCGAGCCGCTCCTTCGGCCCGACCAGCGCCACCTCGTCGACGAAGGAGTCCGGAACCGCCGCGGCCGCTTCGCGTTTCAGCCCGTCCAGGTAGAGGTCCTGGATCTGCTTTGCCTCCGCCTCGTAGCCGTACCGGCTGAAAAGGTCGTTGTAGAAGTTCTTTCCGCGTGCGCCCATGCCGCCGATGTAGAGCGCGTAGTACGGCTTGAGGAAGTCGCGGCCGGCCTCGACGTCGTCGATGAGGATCGTGGGCACGGAGGGAGCGATGTCGAAGCCCGGCGGCGCGCTCGCCATTGCTGGCCCGAAGACCTCTCGCGCCTTCTCGGGCGACCAGAACAACGGAAGCCAGCCGTCCGCGATCTCGCACGCCTGCGCGACCGCCTTCGGCCCCATCGCCGCGAGATAGATCGGAATGTCCGCGCGCAGCGGACGGGCCATGATCTTGAGCGGCTTGCCGAGTCCCGTTCCGTGGCTGTAAGGGATGTCGTAGTGCTCGCCGTGGTGCTCGACGAGCTCGCGCCGGAGCGCGGTGCGCACGATCTCGACGTACTCGCGGGTCTTCATGAGCGGCTTTCCCCAGGGCTGCCCATGCCAGCCCTCGACCACCTGCGGCCCTGAGGTGCCGAGTCCGAGGAGGAAGCGACCGCCCGAGAGGAGGTCGAGCGTCACCGCCGTCATCGCGGTGTTCGCGGGCGTTCGCCCGGGGATCTGCATGATCCCCGAGCCGAGCTTGATCCTCTCCGTCGTCGCGCCGAGCCAGGAGAGGACGGTCACGCAGTCCGTTCCCCAGGCTTCGGCCGCCCACGCCGAGTCGTAGCCGAGACGCTCCGCCTCCTGCGCGAGCGCGATCGGCTCGAGCGGACTCGTCCCGGGTGTCGCGTATCCCATGTAGAAGCCGAGGCGCACTATTTCTCTCTTGGCGGCATAGGTATCTGCCTGCGATGCTAACGCCATGACGATCACCGACCTCCGACCGACTGACGAGATGCAGGAGCTGCGGGCGCGCGTTCGCGCCTTCATGGACGAGCACGTGTATCCGAACGAGCCCGTCCTAAACCGGGAGGACGACGAGGCGGACGCGCTCGTCGAGCGGCTGCGAGTGCTCGTGAAGGAGCAAGGGCTGTGGGCACCGCACCTGCCCCCGGAGGCTGGAGGCTCGAACGGGAGCTTCCTCGTGTACGCCCATTTGAACGAGGAGATCGGACGCTCCATCTGGGCGCAGCTGATCTTCGGGTGCCAGGCGCCGGATGCGGGCAACGGAGAGATCCTGTGGCACTTCGGGACGGACGAGCAGAAGGAGCGGTGGCTTCGTCCGCTCGTTGCTGGTGACATGCGCTCGTTCTTCTCGATGACGGAGCCCGAGGTTCCCGGCTCCGATCCCACGACACTGCGGACGCGAGC